>JACQEA010000414.1 GCA_016200825.1 Chloroflexota bacterium
GGCGAATGTGTTGAAAACGATCGAAGAGAGTTTGCGTGGTCGTCGCGCGGCGGAACGCAAGGTAGTTGTTCCGGTGTACTCGTTATGAAAAAGATTAGGATTTCTTGTTAACCGCGAACATTACCAACCGCGAACTTTTCCAATCGTAATTTCCTCACTGAAAACCACTGCGCTTACGTGGCGTGCGAGTGTCCGCGTCCGAAAAATCTCTCTTGAATCGAACCTTTATTGAATCCCCGCCGCCTGCTTGGTTACCTCCTCAGTCTCGCCGTCACGATTATTTTTCTCGCGATTGCGCTCGCGCCGGTTGATTTCGAAAAACTCGCGCGCGCGTTTGCCGCCGCTGATTATCGTTACGCATTTTTTGCCGCAGGCGCGACGTTGACGGCGTACATTTTCCGCGCCGCGCGCTGGCGGCAATTGCTTGCGCCGACGCAAAAAATTTCCGTCGCGCGATTATTCCCCGTACTGATCGTCGGCTTTGCGCTGAACAATCTTTTGCCCGGGCGTCCGGGCGAATTTGTGCGCGCGCATGTGCTCGGCAAGCGCGAGAATATTTCGCGCATGTTGGGATTCGGCACGGTCGTGCTGGAACGCGTGGTGGATGGCTTGACGTTGCTCGCGTTTCTCCTGTTCGCGTTTGTTGCCTTCAGTCCTCTGCATCTCAACCTCCCTGAACTTGCCAAAGCGATCGGCAGCATCGCTTTATTTATTTTTGCGCTGGCGCTCGCGGGAATAATTTTTCTATTGAAACGCGAACAACTCGCGTTGCGCCTGTTCCATCGGCTCACGCAATTCTTGCCACGGCGATTTGTCGCGCGCGTGGAGCAGATGATCGGCTCGTTTATGCTCGGCATGCACTCGCTTCATTCCGCGCGCGAGGTTGCGTTGATCGCGCTCTTATCGCTCGCGGTTTGGGTATGTGAGTTTATTTCATACTTTGCAATGCTCACCGCATTTCATACGCTTCCCGCGTTTTCACTTCGCCCCGTTGTGGCGGCGATGACGATGGTGTTGATCAATTTGGGAATTATGATTCCGGCCGCGCCGGGCGGTTTGGGTCCGTACGAAGCGGCGGGAATTTTCGCGCTGAGCGCGTTCAATGTGAATGCGAACGACGCGGCAAGTTTTGCGCTGGCAATGCACGCGACTCAATATTTACTGATTACGAGTCTCGGTTTTATTTTTATTTGGCGCGAGGGAGTTTCGTTAGTGAAGATGTCTACAGTAGACAGTCAACAGTCAACAGTCAACAGTAAGCAGTATGTTGTGACTGTCTACTTGAGTTTTCGCTCAACGCGACTATAATGCATTCACAGTTCAACAAAAGATCAATCCATGAAACTTGCCGAATATCAATCAAAAAATATTTTTTCTAAATATGGGATTCCAATTCCGCGCGGTCAGATCGCGTCGAACGGATTGGAGGCGCATCAGGTTGCTCAACAAATTGGGCGCACGGTAGTCATCAAAGCGCAAGTGTTGGTCGGCGGACGCGGCAAAGCGGGTGGCGTAAAAATCGCGGCGAATGCGGAAGACGCAGAAAAATTGGCGGACGCGATTTTAAATATGGAGATCAAAGGTCTGCCCGTCCGCAAAGTTTTGATTGACGAAGCCATTGAGATCGCGCAAGAAATTTATTTAGGCATCACGCTTGACCGCGCCGCGCGCCGCGCGACTTTGATCGCGTCGAGCGCGGGCGGGATCGAGATCGAAGAAGTGGCGCGCGTCGCGCCCGAGAAAATTCTACGCGAGCCGATTGACCCCGCGTTCGGACTCCAAAACTTTCAAGCGCGCGCGACGGCGTTCAAGATCGGGATTGAAAAAAATCTAGTGAATGATTTCGCCGCGATCGCGCTCGCGCTCTATCGCGCGTATATTGACACGGATGCGTCGCTCGCGGAAATCAATCCGCTGGCGGTCACGCGCGATCATCGTTTGATTGCCGCCGACGGCAAAATTGTGCTGGATGATAACGCGCTCTATCGTCATCCGGATCTGGAACAGTTGCGCGATCTCGACGAAGAGAATCCATCTGAACGCGCCGCGCGGCGCGCGGGATTATCGTACGTGAAATTGGAGGGCAACATTGGTTGCATGGTGAACGGCGCAGGACTGGCGATGGCGACGATGGATGTGATCAAATTGTACGGCGGCGAGCCCGCAAATTTTTTGGATATTGGCGGCGGCGCGAAAGCGGACAAGGTCAAAGCCGCGCTCGAAATTATTTTATCCGATCCACATGTCAAAGCCGTCCTGTTCAATATTTTTGGCGGGATCACGCGCGGCGATGAAGTCGCGCAAGGA
>JACQEA010000415.1 GCA_016200825.1 Chloroflexota bacterium
AGTTTTGGCGCGACGCGCGAATTTCAATTCAGACACAAGAGCAAAAAAGATTTGAAGGCGAACATCGAACTGACGGATGGAAGTTTACTGATGATGCGCGGCGCGACGCAACGCCATTGGTTGCATCGCATTCCCAAAACCGAAACGCCGGTCGGCGCGCGGATCAATCTCACGTTTCGTTATACCGCCCCACGCGCGCAATAATTTTTTTATCCATGAATTCACACGCAGAAAAAAATGGAAACCTTACACGCCATTCGCACGAAACGCGCGGTGCGGAAATATTCCGAGCAAGCCGTCCCGGAAGAAATCATTCGCAAAATTTTGGATGCGGGTCGGCGCGCGCAAAGCAGTAAAAACACTCAGCCGTGGCAATTCGTTATCGTGCGCGAACGCGCAACGCTCAAACAACTCGCCGAGTGCGGACGCTTCGCCGCGCATTTAGCGCACGCGGCGTTTGTAATCGCGATCCTGACTGCGCGCGAGTGGGCGTTTGATACGGGACAAGTCGCCGCGTATTTACAACTTGCCGCGTGGGATTTGGGCGTGAGTTCGTGCATCGCCTCCATTTATGAACCCGCGCGCGCGAAAAAAATTCTGGGCGCGCCGGACGAATTGTTTTTCGAAATCGCGCTCGCGTGTGGGTACGCCGCCGAAGCGCCGCACGCGCCGAAAATCGGCGGACGAAAAAAATTGGCCGAGATCGCGCATTGGGAAAAGTGGTAAGCGCGAAAACATTTTGCGCGCGCAGTGCGTATGATTAGAGAGAACGCGGGTCTAGATTTTTTTGGAGGGGATTGTGAAAATTATTTTCGCGCTCGGATTGATGAGTGTGATCGCGCTGATCATGATCGCGGCGTGTACGCCGGTGCCGGTTGCGACCCCCGTGCCCGCGTCCACACTCGTACCAGTAACTCCCACGCGCGTCGCGTCGCCCACAGCCATCGCAACCAAAGCGCCGCCCGCGACTGTTGTGCCGACACCGGGCGCGCAAGTGAGTTTCAAAAATGAGATTTTACCAATTCTCAAAGAGAATTGCGTGCGATGTCACGGCGGATCAAAACCGTTGCAAGAATTAAGTTTGGAGACGTACGCCGGAGTTTTGAAAGGCGGCATCAGCGGACTCGCGGTCAAGCCGCGCGATCCGGAAAACAGTATTATGATCCGGTATTTGCAAATTGATTTTATGCCGTTCGAGATCGAACCGAAATTGACGCGGGATCAAAAGCAAAAAATTATCAATTGGGTTGCGGCGGGCGCGCCGGATAATTGATGATTACCATTTGTCATTGCGCGCCGCCGCAGGTGGCGAAGCAATCTCCCGGTTCCAATTTGGGGATTGTTTCGTCGCGGATGGATTCGCTGCGCTCACCACATGGTTTACAGTGAGCCCTTCACTTGGTTCAGGATAAACTCCGCGAATCTGCTCCTCGCAATGACACGACTACAATAGTTATTTTATCGCGCCGCACGCGACAAATACATTTGGTTCGGCGAAAGATTTGCGCACGCCGATGAGCCAATTGTTGCGCAACAAATCGGTAAGCGGAAACGGAATCGAAGTAAATGATTTTCCGTCCGCGATGTTGTTGAGCGGATATTTTACCGCGCCGAGATTGGGACACGCGCCGTCGAATAATTGCGCGGGACGAACAGCGCCCGCGCCACTCGCGGGCATTTGCAGCGTCACTTCGGTTCGACCTTCTTGCGCGATCAACAGCGCGACGCCCGATTGATGTTCGTCGCGGCCGGGGTCAAAGTACAAAATTACGCCGCGTGGAATTCCGGTGCACGCGATCAACGTGTTGGCGTCGGGCGCAGGTTTGAGGTTGATGGAGAGTGTGCCGATTAGCAAACTAGATAATGAAGTTTGCAAAACGCTGGTAGATTTTCCATCCGCAAGATTGTTCAAAGGAAATTTTATTGCGCCGCTGGTCAGACAAAACCCTTCTTGAATTTGCGCGCTCTTTACCAAGCCGTCAAAGCGCGAATTGATTTCTAATTTCACTTCCGTTTGATTGCCTCTCCCGATCAACTCCGCCGACCCCGGCGACGCGTCAAAGCCGGGGCCCGGCTTGAGCGTGATCGAAATGCTCACGGTTGGCAATGGCGTCGGCGTTGCGGTTGGAGTCGGCGTTAAAGTTTCGGTTGGAATCGGCGTGGGCGTTTCTGGAATTAGAGTCCGCGTCGGACGCAGCGTATCGGTTGACTGCGGTGTTTGCGTTGGGATCGGCGCGCACGCGAAAAGCGCGACAATCATTGCGAGAAAAAAATGCGCGTAAATAATTTTTTGCGAATCGAGTTTCATCGTTAGCCGTATTGTAATCGCGGTGAAAG
>JACQEA010000408.1 GCA_016200825.1 Chloroflexota bacterium
AACTCCGGTTCCTCCGATAACATCTTCCGGCGGTTCGAGTTCAATCGTCATCGCGATTAGCGCGGGGACAACCGCGATTTCACTTCCGTATACTGCGTACACCGCATCAACTTTAATCGCCGCGATGAACGCGAATGGCGGCACCGTGTACGAAGTTGATAAATGGAACGGACGCAATTGGCAGGCGTACGTGCCGGGCGCGGGCGGAAATGATTTTCAAATCGCAGGCGGCGACAGTTATTTTGTGAAAGCCAAAAGCGCGAGCAATTGGTCTGCGCCTGCGAGCGCGGGCACGTTGGTTAAAACCGTGCGCGTCGATAAAGGTTGGGATATGCTCGGTGTTCCCGCGTGCAAAGATGGCACGCAAAGTTGCTTTACTGCCGCGTCACTCGCAACCTCTATCAACGGACAAGGCGGCGGCGTCGCGGAAATTGATCGCTGGGTCAACGGCAGTTGGCAAGCGTACTTGGTTGGATATTCGTTCAACGATTTTCCGATCATCGTTGGACAAGGGTATTTTATTCGCACAACAAAAAATTCCAACTGGACGCCGTGATGTGCGAAGCGAAAATAGAAAATAAAAAAGGAGAGACAGCCCGTTGCGGATCTCTCCTTTTTGTTTTCAAATGAATCTCAACCGTCATGTCTCCATCATCTTGATGAATGCATCCACGACGCGCGGCTCAAAATGCGTGCCGCGCAAACTTTGAATATGCTCCAACGTTTTTTCTTTCGACCATGCTGCGCGATACGGGCGATCCGATGTCAGCGCGTCGTACACATCCACGACCGCGAAAATTCTCGCCGCGAGCGGAATCTGATCGCCTTTCAAACCGCGCGGATAACCCGTGCCGTCCCATTTTTCGTGATGACAGTACGGAATGTCTAACGCGGGGCGCAAGTACTCAATGGGCGATAGCATTTCGTACGCATAACGCGGATGGCGGCGCATAAATTCCCATTCTTCCTCCGTCAATTTTCCCGGTTTCAACAAGATCGCGTCGGGAATGCCGAGCTTGCCCATATCGTGCAACAGCGCGCCGCGGCGCGCGTGCGCGATTTCATTTTCATTCAGCGCGACCGCGCGCGCAAGCCGCACCGTCATGTCGGTCACGCGTTGCGTGTGTCCTTCGGTTTCTTTATCGCGCAAATCCATTGCACGTGACCAACCCTCAATCGTCGCGTCGTACGCGAGAATCAGCTGGATATTCGATCGTTCCAGTTCGATATTCTTTTCTTCAATCTTTTGCACCAACCCTTGACTGTACTCTTTCATCACCTCCATTTCTTTTTTGCGAGGTTTGTGAACCGCGCGGCGGGATTTCTTTTGCGTGGTCAGCCCGTAGAGCGCGTCGAGAATCACCCGAGTGGGCGCCGGTTTTTTGATGTAACCATCCGCGCCGGCATCGTGCGCGAGTTCTTCATCGCTGGGAGAAGTGTAGGTGGCAGTGTAAATAATCACCGGGAGATGTTGAAGTTTTTTATTTTGGCGAATCTTTAGACACAGCCCATACCCGTCGAGATTCGGCATCAAGACATCAGAAATGACTGCATCAAATGACTCGCTTTCTAAAAGCGTGAGGGCTACTTTGCCATCCTCGGCTTCACGGGTCTTTTGTCCTTCGGCTTCAAGCGTGACGCGCAAGAGTTTTCGATTCGTCGGGTGATCATCAACGATCAGGATTTTCATTTTGATTTCCTGTGGAAAAGTTCGTCAATTGCCCCGGGCAACTCGCGCGTGCTGATCGGTTTGACCACGTACGCGTCACAGCCCGCCGCCAGCGCGTCTTCGCGTTTAAAGCGATCGGGGTACGCGGTGATGGCGACAATGAAAATGTCTTGGGTGGCAGGATTGGATTTGATTTGCCGCGCGAGCGTCAGCCCGTCTTTATCCGGCAGCGCGAGATCGAGCAAAATCACGTCTGGTTTTTCGCGCGCGATCTGGTCCAAGCCCTTGAGTGCGGTATCAGCGTCGCGGACTTGATTGCCTTCCGCCGCCATCACGACGTGCGCGAGCTTCAAACTGCTCGGTTCATCTTCAATAACGAGGATGTTCATTTTAAGAATCCTTTCACTTGCTCCGCAAATTTACGCGTGTCAATCGGCTTGGAAATATAACCGTCGCAACCGGCGGCGTACGCTTTGGCTTCATCGCCTTTCATCGCAAACGCGGTGAACGCGACGATAATAATGTCGCGCGTTGGCGGATCTTTTTTCAACTGCGTCGTCAGCGTCAGCCCATCCATCCCCGGCATGGAGATGTCCATCAGAATCAATTTTGGTTTCGCGCGTTGAATCTCGGTTAGGGCTTGCTCAGCATCCGCGGCTTGGGTCACTTCAAAACCGGCCGACAGTAGAACAGTCGCCGCCAGTTTGAGATTACTCGCGTTATCATCCACGATTAAAATGAGTGGCATCACTCGTCACCTTCCCCCGTTTTATTTGCGATGCGCGGCAGAATGATGGTGAAAGTACTCCCGACATCCGGAACGCTTTCGATTTGGATTTCACCTTGATGCAGTTCGACTAATTTTTTCGTGAGCGCGAGTCCCAAGCCGGTACCGCCATACCGCCGCGCCAAACTGGAATCGAGCTGTTGAAATTCTTTGAATAACTTGGGCAAATCTTCGGGCTTGATGCCAATGCCATTATCTCGCACTTGCAATTGAATGCGATCGCCGCTTTGGGGCGCGATCTTCACTTGCACGCGTCCGCCCTCGTTCGTAAATTTCACCGCGTTCGAAAGCAAGTTGTAGAGAATCTGTTTGAACTTTTGTTGATCCAACGTGACCTGCTCGGACTGCGCCGCGACCTCGCGCACAATTTCGATGCGTTTCTTTTTCGCGAGCGCGTTTACCACTGAAACAACTTCGTCCAATGCTTTGCGCACCGCGAATGTTTCGGGCAGTAATTCCATTTTGCCCGCTTCCACTTTGGACAAGTCGAGTACGTCGTTGATGAGTTGCAAGAGATGTTGACCGCTGTTCAGAATATCTTGGAGAAATTCTTTTTGTTGCGCGTTGAGCGCGCCGGCTTTGCCGTCAAACAAAAATTCGGAAAAGCCGATGATGCCGTTGAGCGGCGTCCGCAATTCGTGCGACATATTCGCCAGAAATTCGCTTTTGGCGCGGTTCGCTTCTTCTAACGAGCGTTCAAAACGCCGGCGTTCGGTCACATCGCGCGCCGCGGCAAAAACGCCCAAGACATTGCCCTTGTCGTCGCGATAGAGCGACGCGTTGTACAACACTTGGGTAATGTTTCCATCACGATGACGAATCGCGAGCGGGTAATCGCGCACGAATCCTTCTTTGAACACTTGTTGATAACCGGCGCGTGCCTTGTCCGGTTCCGTAAAATAAATCGAGAAATCGGTGCCGATCAATTCTTCGCGCGTGACGCCGGTCACCTGTACCGACGCGGCATTCACGTCCGTGATTTTTCCTTCCGCGCTGATCGTGACGAGCGGATCGAGCGACGCTTCGATCAAACTGCGCGCGTATTGCGACGCTTGTTTCAATTGCGTGATATCGCGCGCGGCGGCAAAGACGCCCAACGTTTTGCCTTTGTCATCGCGATAAATGCTCGCGTTGTAGAGCACGTCGGTAATTTTTCCGTTGCGATGTCGAATCGCGAGCGGATAATCGCGCACGTAGCCCTGTTGAAAAACTTGGCGATACCCTTCGCGCGCGCGCTCGGGTTCCGTAAAGTAATCGGAAAAATCGGTGCCGATGAGTTGCTGACGCGGCACGCCCGTCACCAGTTCGGTCGCTTGATTCACGTCGGTAATTTTTCCGTCGGGATTAATCGTCACGAGCGGATCAAGCGACGCCTCGATCAAACTGCGCGCGTACGCGGACGCGCCGCGCACGCGCGTTTCCGCGCGATTGCGCTCGGTCACATCACGCGCCGCGGCGAAAACGCCCAACACATTGCCCTTGTCATCGCGATAAAGCGAGGCGTTGTACAATACTTCGGTGAGGTGTCCATCGCGATGCCGAATCGCCAGCGGATAATCGCGCACGAGTCCCTGCGAAAAGACTTGTTGATAGCCCGCGCGCGCTTTCTCCGGCTCGGTGAAATAATTGGAAAAGTCCGTGCCAATCAATTCCTCGCGCGAGACGCCGGTTGCTTGCACGGAGGTGTCATTCACGTCGGTAATTTTTCCATCCGCGCTAATCGTGACCAGCGGATCAAGCGAGGCTTCAATCAAACTACGCGCGTAAAATTGCGCCGCGCGCAATTCTTCGGTCAGTTGCGTCTCAACTGAAATATCTTTCGAGATGAGCAAAAATCCAATCGGTTTGCCTTGCGCATCGCGACGCGGGGTGACGGTGACGCGCGCGGGAAAACGCGCGCTATCTTTGCGGACGCGGCTGAGCGTGCCTTCCCATTTGCCGTCTTTGAGTGCGGTGTCGAGAATTTTGTGCGGGATGCCTTGCTTTATGTCTTCGGGCGTGTGCAAGATTGCAGAATTTTTACCGATGATTTCTTGCGGGGAATAACCGTACAACCGGCGCGCGCCTTCATTCCAAAGCACAATCGTGCCTTCGAGGTCCTTGCCGATCATCGAGTATTCGGTCGAGGACTCGAGAATGTTAGTGATAAAATCAAGCGCTTGTTGGGTGTTGCCGAAAATTGCTCCGTCAAAAAGTTTAGATGCCATAAACTGCCCCCTGCAAAACTTTATATCAGATTGATGTTACCATATTGTTACCACACTCAGTTCAGTTTTCCGACGAGATCGAATTGGCGACAAAATTGTTTCAATCACGTAACGTATTCATTCTGCTGGAGAACGCAAACCGACTAGGCAAAAAAAATCGCCTTAACCTGCACACAATAAAGTGTGAGAGAGGCGACAATGCCCCGCGTGCCTAGAATGTGCACCGGGACAAAATAAAAAAACTAATTAGAATTAAGGGTATTGTACGCTCATACTACCGTTGAGTCAATGACACGGGGAATGAATAACCATTGGTTGTTTGGTCAAAGTAGTCTTGACCACAATCAGTTGTGGCGCATCTGGATTACCTCCTACTAAATATCAGGGGTCAAGGTTGGTTTCACCAAATTCCAAACCGTAACGATTCTGTAATCAAAGTGAAGCGTTACTTTTTCATCGCGCGCGTTTGCAAAACAAAAATTTCTCCGTCTTTCACGCACCATTCAATATCTTGTGGCGCGTGAAAATAATTTTCAATCTGCATTCCCAAATCCGCGAGCGCGAGCAATTGCGCGTCGGTGAGCGACGGCGCGTCTTGATCTGTCTCCGGAATTCCAACCGATTCTACGCCACCCTCCCGCGCGATTACCTCTCGCACTGTTTTATTCGCGATGGTGCGCGCGCGAATCTCCCGCCTCACTTTGTCCACGACAAAATGATCGGCGCGCCGCCGCCGTCATTTCTTCTTGGCGATGTAGCGCACCCCTTCAATGTCCTTGAAGTGCTCATCTTGCGTCCATAGGGTTGCATCAAAAGCACGTGCAGTTGCCAGTATCACGCTGTCCGCCATTGGCAATGACATCGTCATTGAACTTTTAGCCGCACTCAATGCAAGCGAAATATCCAGATTTATGACTCTGCCTTGTATCATCAGCGCCGTTGCTTTGAGGGCAGTGTGCTCATTGCGTTGTTGGCTGACGCGCTTGAACACTTCATAGATGCTGATAGAAGGAACTATCAACTCGGCGGTGTTTTCAATGGAGGGCGCGAAGAAATCTGCGTTTGGCTCTCCCGCCAAGTATTCAAGCCAGCCCGATGAGTCAACGACGTTCATACGCGGTCGGCTTCGCGCTCGATCGTCGTATCAATGCCTTTTAGGAATCCCCGCATTTTCTTGATGGACTTGAGCGGAATAAGTTCGATTCGTCCTTCGTACAAGATAACCTGTACTTTGTGGCCGGGCTTTATACCCAGTGACTGCCGGGCACTGAGCGGGATGACGACTTGAAACTTGGGCGAAACGGTTATGACTTCCATAGATGTCCTCGCTTATCGTTCGGAGTTGCGTAACACGCCTTTATTCTACACCCAAAACGGCTCGAAAGCACACTGAAGCAAGTTGGCGCAGTGGTGAGCAGCAAAAGTGTTGATCACCGATTCATTCCGCGCGTTTGCACCAAAAATATTTTATCATCATGGATGCACCATTCAATATCTTGTGGCGCGTGAAAATGATTTTCAATTTGCATACCTAATTCCGCGAGCGCGAGCAATTGCGCGTCGGTGAGCGACGGCGCGTCTTGATCTGCCTCCGAAATTCCAACCGATTCTACGCCACCCTCGCGCGCGATTACCTCTCGCACCGTTTTATTCGCGATGGTGCGCGCGCGAATTTCGCGCGTGGGTTTAGAAATCACAAAGCGATCCGGCGCGCGGCGCGCGGCGATGACCGATTCGCCCAACCCGAAGGTTGAATCAATATGAATTTCATCCGGCGCATTCGAGTGCGGACTCGCGGTAAACATCAATCCCGCCGCGTCCGCGGCAATCACCGGCTGAATGATCGCGGCGATAGCCAGATCGCGCGCATCGCTGTGTTTGCGATAGCGAAAATAAATTCGCCGCGTGTCCCACAAAATACTCCAGATTTGACGCAACGCGTCCGCGATTTTTTTAGTCGGGATGCCTAAATGCGCGCGCGGCACGCGCGTGGCATTGGGATTCGGAATGTCTTGCGCAATCAGCGAAGACCGAACGACAAAAAAATAATCAGCCACAATTTTTTTTGCCGTTGTTTCGATCTCGTCCACTAATGCTTGCGGCAATTGCATGCCCGTGACCCACGCGCGAATTTCTTTCGCCGTACTTTCCAATTCGATCGGATCTTCCATTGACGTGCGCGCGAGACGCGCGGCGATTTGCTCGTCCATCTCGACCAAATCAAACGCATCGCGATATCCGGACGCGCGGACGACAAAACCGCGCGGCACATTGAATCCCGCGCGCACGAGTTCGCCTAACGAAACTGCTTTTGCCCCGGCGATCAGTTGGTCTTGTAAAGTGATTTGGTCGAGGGCTATGATGTATGCCAATTAGACTCCATCAAAAAAAAGAATGAGTGTTGCGGTGATTTGCTGATCTACTTTCGCCGCTTTGACAACGCCAATTTCTTTTTGCGCGGCAA
>JACQEA010000073.1 GCA_016200825.1 Chloroflexota bacterium
ATGGCGTAAAAATTGCCGGTTCAGGCGTTACAGTGACCGGCACGTAAATGATCCACGGCGTTTGCGTTGGCTGCCGCGCCGCGTCGTTCGCCGAACTCGAACACGCGGCGAGCGCGAGCACGCTTGCGAAAACAAAAATAACTTGTGACTTGACGCTCGCACCGAAAATTTTCGCAATTCGCAATCTGCTATTCGCTTTCAATACGCGCCCGCGAGTTTGAATTCGTCTAGCGCGTGGCGTAAAACGTTTTGTAAATCGGCTGGTAATTCTTTCGCCGCCATAATTTTTTCGCCGACCTCGGGATGACTTGCTTCCATAAAACGGAGAAACGCGGTTTCAAACGCGCGCACTTTATCTACCGCGACTTGATCCAAATACCCATTCGTCGCGGCGAAAATAATCATCACCATTCGATCCAAACGCATCGGTTCGTACTGCGGCTGTTTCAGCAATTCGGTCAAACGCTGACCGCGATCAAGTTGCTCGCGCGTCCCTGGATCCAAATCAGAAGCGAATTGCGCGAACGCGGCAAGTTCGCGGAATTGCGCGAGCTCTAATTTCATTTTGCCCGCGACCGTCTTCATCGCTTTCGTCTGCGCTTTCGATCCCACGCGCGAAACGGAAATGCCGACGTTCATCGCCGGGCGAATGCCGGCGTTGAACAAATCGGTTTCCAAATAAATTTGCCCATCTGTAATCGAAATCACGTTGGTGGGAATATACGCGGACACATCACCGGCTTGCGTCTCGATCACCGGCAATGCGGTCAGCGAGCCGCCGCCTAATTCCGCGGACATGCGCGCCGAGCGTTCGAGTAATCGCGAATGCAAATAAAAAATATCGCCGGGGTACGCTTCGCGTCCGGGCGGTCGGCGCAACAGCAACGAGACTTGGCGATACGCCCACGCGTGTTTAGACAAATCATCGTAAATGATCAGCGCGTCGCGCACAAGTTTTCCGCCGATCGTCGCGCCTTTTTCCATTACTTCTTCGCCCAGCGCGGCGCCGGCGTACGGCGCGAGATATTGCAACGCGGCGGGATCGGAAGCAGTTGCGATGACGATGGTCGTATATTCCATCGCGCCAAATTTTTCTAACGTGCCAACTACTTGCGCGACGGTCGAAAGTTTTTGTCCAATCGCGACGTAAATGCAAACCATATCTTGGCCGCGTTGATTGATGATCGTATCAATCGCGATCGCGGTCTTGCCCGTTTGCCGGTCGCCAATAATTAATTCGCGTTGCCCGCGTCCAATCGGAATCATCGCGTCAATTGCTTTGATGCCGGTCTGCACCGGTTGACTAACGGGTTGGCGCATAATTACATTTGGCGCGATTCTTTCCACCGCGCGAAAGCGATCGGTTTCAAGTGGACCCTTGCCATCTTGCGGCGCGCCTAACGCGTTCACGACGCGACCAATTAACGCTTGACCCACTGGCACCGACGCGATGCGCCCCGTGCCTTTCGCGAGATCGCCTTCTTGCAAATCCGCGTACTCGCCCATGATGACGACGCCGAGAATATCTTTTTCCAAATTCAACGCGAGACCCAGCGATCCATTTTTTGGAAATTCGATCAACTCACCCGCCATTACATTTCCCAAACCGGTGACGCGCGCGATGCCATCGCCGACTTCCACAATGTTGCCGACATCGGCAACGGTGATGGGAGCTTGAAACGATTCGATCTGCTTTTTTATTTGGGCGGTAATATCTTGAACGCTGGTAGCCAATGTGCCTCCCAAAAAAATTACAAATTACAAATTACAAATTACAAATTACAAATGTCAGATGAGCAAATTTGTCATTGTCCATTTGTCATTTGTAATTGTTTATTGTAGTTTCTCTCTCAACGCGGCAAGTTTGCCTGCGACGCTGGCGTCAATTACTTTGTCGCCCACGCGCACGACCACGCCGCCTAACAAGGATGGATCGAGTGAATACTCGTACGCCAAGCTCGCGCCAAATTGCTTTTGCATTTTTGCTTCGAGCGATTTTTTTTCGGCGGCTCGCAATTCGACTGCGCTGATTACGCGCGCCGTTGTTTGTTCGGGTGCGCGCTGAGCGTAGCGATCAAATTCCGCGATGACCTCGGGCAAGAGATGTATTTCGTTTTTGCTCGCCAATAGCGCGATCAGATTTTTCACTTCGCTCGCGGTCTGCGCGGGAATAACGCGGCTTAACAACGTTTCTTTTTTCGCGAACGCCAATTTGTTATCATCGAGTTGCGCGGTAAGATTTTCTTTTGCGATCGCCGCATAAATTGTTTTGAGCGGCATCAACCAACTCGCGACCGCTTTTTCAAAAATTGCTTGCGCGTACGCGCGCGCCATACTTTCATTTGCCATGCGCGCCCCCTAATTGCGACTGCCGAGTTGATCGGCTTGCGCGAGAAAATCGTTGACGAGTTGACGATGCGCTTTTTCGTCTAGTTGTTGGCTCAATACTTTTTGCGCGGCGGCGAGCGAGAGGCGCACTACTTCATCGCGCACCTGCGCTTGCATTTGTTTGCGCTCGTACTCGATTTGCTCTTTCGCCTGCTCGACCAGTTTGCGCGCATCCGCGCGCGCTTGCGCGAGAATCGCTTCGCGTTCTTTTTCCGCGACGCCGGACGCGGCGGCAACCGCGGCTTGATTTTGCTTGCGCGTCTCTTCTAACTTGCGCTCAAATTCTTTTTGCTGATTTTCCGCGTCACGTTTTACTTTATCCGCGTACTCTAAACTCTCCTGAATTTTTTTCTTGCGCGTATCGAGCATATTCAGGATCGGTTTGAACGCGACCGCGCGCAGAATCAAAAATAGCAAAACAAAATTGACCAGTTGCGCGAGCAACCACGCGGGATTCAATCCTAATTTGGTGAGGTTCTCCATAAATTGTCTCCTCCAGTTTGCGTTTATCCGAAAATCTTGAAACCAATGAGGAAGGAGATCACCAGACCAAAAATACCGAGCGCTTCCGTGAACACGATGCCGATAAACATTGTGGTCTGGAGTTGCCCGGAAAATTCGGGATTGCGTCCCATCGCTTGCAACGCGCCATTCGCGACCAGACCAATTCCAATACCGGGTCCGATTGCCGCTAGACCAATCGCCAGCGCGGCGCCGAATAAACGTGCAGATTCAACTGGCATTTAAAAATCCTCCTGTGATAGTGATTGAAAATTGAAATGTGTAATTTCTTATTTGTAATTGGTAATTTGTAATTTTCGCCTAATGCTGTTCTTCGCCCGCGTGCGGCGTGGTGGCAATCGCCATGAACGCGAGCGTCAAGACGCAAAACACAAAACCCTGAATCACGCCGACGAATAATTCCAACGGGTAGAAAATCAACGGCAGCGCGAGGAAGAGAAATGACATGATCAATAAAACCACTTCACCCGCAAACACATTCCCAAACAATCGAAACGTGAAGGATAAAATTTTTCCGATCTCGCTCACGAGTTCGATCAAGCCGACGAAAATATCGAGCAAGCCGTACAGAAAATCACCGACCTTGGCTTTGCCGCGCAATAACCCGCCGAAAAATTTTCCCATCTTGCCCACATTGATAAATTTGCCGACATAACCAAAAAATCCGAGCGCTTGTACGCCAAAAATTTGCGTGAGCGTAACCGAAATGAGCGCGAGCGCGAGGGGAAAATTAATATCGGTGGAGGGAGAACGAAAGAACGGCGCAAGCAATGGGGTCGCGCCTTTTTCAGCTTCTTCCGCGAAAAAGATTTGCGGAATATCAAACGTCACAATTCCTTTGGGCGGTTGATGCCCTTCTTCAAGCGCATACAAACCGATGGGACCAAAACCGGGAATCAACCCAAGTAAATTCGAGGTAAGCACAAAGAGAAAAATTGTGGCGGCAACTGGAAAAAATTTACGACCGCGCGCGCCCGCAACGCTTTCGGCGAGATTCAACAACGCCTCGATGATCATCTCAAACGCGTTTTGCAATCCGCTCGGCACGAGTTTCAATTTGCGCGTGGCGAGCGTCGCGACGAGAACCAGCACAATCATCGCCAGCCATGAAGTCAACAACGTATTGCTAATTTCGAAACCGCCGATTTTGAAAAGTGTTTCGGGTTTGACAGCGACGGACGCCGAAACGGCCGGGGCTTCAAAGGGAAAAATTTGTTTCTGCGCGATGGCGATGCCGATGAAAACAAGCGCGACGAACCAAACTTTGTTGCGGGAGCTCATCCGGGACGTCCTCCGATTTGTTTGTACGTGGCGAAGATGATGCGATAGATTGCGACCGTGCCGACGATGACACCGGCAATCGTCAAACACAAAGTTGCAAAGGGTGCGGTCTTGGCGGTTTGATCAAACCACACGCCGAACAAGAGGGGACAAAATACCGCGGACAGAAGAATCGCGCTCAAGCGGAAAAATAATTGCGCGCCATAAATTTCTCCGCGCCAGTTTTTCATCCGATCCTCTTTTGTGAAAACCTTTGCGATTATACACGTTCTTTTTCAAAACGCAAAATTTTGCGCCCGCGCATCATTCTTATCTGCGCGCCAAGCGGATAAATCGCCAAAATTCTCCGCGCCCGATGAATCCTACAATCTGCGCGCCTTGGACCACCGCGATCTCTTCCGTTTCGGCGCGCGCAAATTGCGCGAGCGCCGCGGTCGCGGTTTGATCGAACGCGATTTTTGGCGCGTTCGCCAACGGCGTCATCACATCCTTGACGCGATACGCACCCCATTGTCCGCGCGGCGCGCGCTGTAAATCCGCGTGCGCGATAATTCCCACCGCCGCGCCGTCTTGCTCAACGACAAACGTTTGCTCGCGATTCGGAAGCAAATAGCCGTCCACAAAGTGCTGCAGACTTGCATCGGCGGAGACCTGGCTGAAATCGCGCGTCATGATTTTGCTAATCGGAATATTTTTCACCGCTTCGCGAAAAAGCATTTGTTGGTAACTATCGCGCGCCGCGTTCCACAGAAAAAACGCGATCAGGCCATACCAAATTCCGCCGAGATTGCCTTCGCGCAAAATTAGAAATGCGCCAACTCCCCCCAAGATCAGCGCGATGATTTGTCCGCCGCGACAAGCCCATAACGTTGCGCGACGAAGATCGCGCCACCAATTCCACAACAGCGCGCGCAGCACGCGCCCGCCATCGAGCGGAAAACCGGGCGCGAGATTGAAAAGCGCGAGCGCGAGATTGATTCGCGCGAGCAGACTGGCAATCAAAATAAAAGGGCGATACGGAAAATCAATCAGACGCATCGGCTCAAGCAAGGTCAGCCAAATCCACATCGCGCCAAAAATTGCGGCCAGCGCGAGACTCAAGAGCGGACCCATAATCGCGATTAAGAATTCAGTCGCAGGCGTGTCGGGTTCCGAATTGATTTGCGCGACGCCGCCAAAAATAAACAGCGTGATCCGATTCACGCCGATGCCGCGCCGGAGCGCCATCACGGAATGCGCGAGCTCATGCGCGAGAACTGAGCCAAATAAAAGTAGAGTGCCAACAATTCCGAGCACGATCGAAATCGCGTCCGCAGTTGGACGGAGCGCGCGCGGATTGAGTTGCCGCGGAAAATCGAAAAAGCCGAGCGAGTAAACAGTAAGCGAGGCGATGATAAGCCAGCTCGGATCAATCATAATATCAATGCCCATGATTCGGGCGATTCGCCAAGTGCCGCGCATAGTTTCCTTTCCGCGCCCACCATCGGTTAGATTGGCATTGCGCGTTGATTGCAACAAGAAACGCGGGTGAACTTACTCGCCCGCGTTTCAAAAATTTTCGATCAATTCAATTTTATCGGCCCGGTAACAAGGCAAATGGATTGCGATGTCCGTTGCCTTGAATAATTTCAAAATGCAAATGCGGACCAGTCGAATTGCCGGAACTGCCGACATTCCCAATCCATTCCCCTTTTTTGACCGAATCGCCGGCTTGGACTTGCATGGAGCTGAGATGCGCGTAGCGCGTAACGTAACCGTTGCCATGACTCAACAAAATTTGATACCCATACCCCGAACTACTCCAGCCGGAGCTAATCACAAAACCGGAATCGGCGGCGAACACATGCGCGCCTTTGGGCGCGCCGATATCTATGCCCGGATGATGCGCCCAAAATTTTTGCGTGATGACGCCCGTGACGGGCCAACCAAACAAACCCGATCCTTTCGCCGCCGTTGGCGGAGTTGGACCGTTGTACGCGTAAACAACGCGCGGCTGATACGGTTTCGATCCGCCGGGAATCATCAAGAATTTGCCGGGGGTGATCGCATAATCCGGCGCTTTGAGATCGTGCCCCGTTTTGTTAAATTCTAAATTGACAATCTCAGTAATCATATCATCTGTTTTTTGTTTTGCGGATTTAAATTTTTCCGCGAGCTTTTGAACTGTATCGTTCGCCTGAACGGTATATAGCA
>JACQEA010000409.1 GCA_016200825.1 Chloroflexota bacterium
GATGTGATGGAAAGTAAATTAGATTACGCGCGCCAACTCGGTGCGAGCGAGACGATCAATCCGCTCCAAGCGGATGTCGTGAAAAATTTGCGCGCGGTTGGCGGCGATGGTCCCGATTATGTTTTCGATTCGGTGGGATCGCCGACGACGATTCCGCAAGCGTTGAATAGTGTGCGCGCGGGCGGCACGGCTGTCGTCGTTGGTTTGCACGCGGCAAAAGTGGACGTGCCAATTTCCGCGGGCGCGTTGGTTTTGCAAAATAAAAGTTTGCTCGGCTCGTTCGTCGGTTCGATCAAACCGCAAATTGATTTGCCGCGTTTGATCGAACTATATCGCGCCAAACGTTTGCCGATCGAAAAACTGATTACCGCGCGCTATACGTTGCGCGATTTGCCGCGCGCGTTTGAGGATATGGAAAGCGGCAAGGTTGCGCGCGGAGTGATCGTGTTCAATTAAATGTCATTGCGAGGAGCAGATTCGCTTCGCTCACTATAAACTCCGCGACGAAGCAATCCCCTTCTTACTTGGAGATTGCTTCGCCGCCTAAAAGCGGCTCGCAATGACGTGGCAGATAATCGTTGACACCCCGCGTGCAGAATGTTATAATTTCGTCCGTCTTCACTGCGCGAAGAGAAAAATTTCAAGGAGGAAAAAATGTTTGGATCAATTATTATTGATGTCGCGGTCGGCGTCGCGTTTGTCTTTTTGCTTTTGAGCGTCGTCGCGTCGCATATCAATGACCTCGTCGCTAGATTCATGGATTGGCGCTCGAAGGATCTCGACAAACACATTCGCCAAATGCTGAGCGATCCCAATCTCGCCAACAAAGTGTTGAATCATCCGCTCGTCGCGGGACTCGCATCCAAACCCGGGCGCACGCCGTCGTACATTCCGTCGAATACTTTTGCGCTCACTGTGTTCGATGCGTTGGTGCCAGCGAGCGGGAACCAAACGGTCGTTGAAAATGTGCGCGCCCAAGTTTCTGGCTTGCCGGATTCTCGAATGAAAGAAGTCGTATTGCCGATGCTCGTTAAGGCGGAAGGAAATTTGGAGCAAGCGCGCAAGGATTTTGCCGGCTGGTACGATGAGTCAATGGAGCGATTGTCCGGTGCATTCAAACGGCGGATGATGCTCCTCTCGTTAATTGTCGCGGCGCTGATTACGTTGTTGTTCGGTGTGGATGCGATCGATCTCGCGAATAATTTGTATAAAGAACCGGGCGTGCGCGCGGCATTAGCGGGCGCGGCGCAAACTGCTTCCAAAGATACAACAACGTTCAACGAAGCCGTCAAACAAATTCAAGGCGGCGGACTCGCGATTGGATGGAGCACGTTGCCAACGGATGCTGCCGGTTGGCTTAAAAAAATTGCCGGATTGTTGATGACGACGATTGCCGTATCGCTCGGCGCGCCCTTCTGGTTCGATCTACTGCGAAATATTTCGAGTTTGCGCGGCGGCGGTTCGGCTCAAGCAACCTCTGCCGAACCCAAGAAATAACTGATGCTACGCAAATTGTCACTCTGAGCGAAGCGAAGAGTCTCGTTGCCTCAGAAGAACGCGGAATCTCTCAACACAAGAAAGATTTCGGTTGAAACAACAAGATTCTTCACTCGCTTCGCTCGTTCAGAATGACAACGCGTAACGTAAGTGATCAAATAAAAAAGGCGGCTTTGCCAGCCGCCCAACGAGAAAACACTCTTTCGAATGAAGGAGTGTTTTTTTATTCTTTGATGAAATATCCGGTGCACGCCGCATCAATCAAATCTTTGTTCATCGCTGGCGGCACGCCGCGAAAGCGCGCAATGTCAATCAATTCTTCGACGATATCGCGCGGATGCACGGCGCGCGGTTTGCGTTTGGGCTTGATATAATATTCCATCACGATATAGCGCAACACATCCTCGTCATACGCGATATTCCGTTTGCTCAGCACGCGTTTGAAAATCTCGCGGAAATCTTCCCACGTCGGATCGTTGATACTAATTTTGTAACGAATGCGCCGGAGAAATGCTTCGTCCACCAATTGATCGGGATTTAGATTCGTCGAAAAAAGAATCAGCGCGTCGAACGGCACGTCAATTTTGCGTCCGGTCACGAGCGACAAATAATCCACGCGTTTTTCCAGCGGAACGATCCACCGATTCAATAAATCGCGCGGCTGAACTTGTTGCCGACCAAAGTCGTCAATCAAAAACACGCCGCCATTCGCTTTCATTTGAAACGGCGCTTCGTAAAATTTCATCGTCGGATCGTACGACAGATCCAAATTTTCCAACGTCAATTCTCCGCCGACCGCGATCATCGGGCGATGAATCAACACCCAGCGGCGATCATAACGTTCCCCTTTCGGCAATCCGCCGCTGTCGTCCGCCACCGGCTTGTGATGCAAGGTGTCGAATGATCTAACATCCCGTCGTGAATCACCAGATGCGCGAGCGCGCGTTTCATCGTATCGAGCGTGATGGTTTGACCCGAGAGGGATTGCGTTAGCACCGCGCTATTGTATGTTTCCACGCGCACGGGCGCGGCGCCGACGTACTGATTTTGGTCCATCAATTCCCGCGCGCGCGCGCGTCCTTCATCGGAAATAACGTACTGGTACGATGACTCGCCCAAACCGGACGAGCCGCGCACTTCGGTCAAATGTTCGCGGCGCAAATAATCGAGCGCGCGATCGACAATATTCGCGAACGGTAATTTCACCGCGTCCGCGATCTCATGCCCCATCAAAAAACCGCGCGTGTACATTGTCTTGAGAACTAGATCGGCGATAAAGTCCATCGCCAAACCGGTTTCTTCTAACGAATGCGGCTCGGGTGGAATAAAACGGGGAAAGACGGATGAATCCATTACGCGGTTTGTTCCTTCGCCCAATCCACCGGGCGTTCGGTTTGCGTCAACAGAATGGGTTTACTGCGGTGGCGGATTGTGTCCGCGTCAATGATGCATTTGGTCACATCTTTGCGCGATGGAATTTCGTACATCACGTCGAGCAAAACTTCTTCGATGATCGTGCGCAAACCGCGCGCGCCCGTTCGCAATCGCAACGCTTCTTCCGCCGCGATCTGCATTGCCTCCGGCGTAAATTCCAATTCCACTTTGTCGAGCGAGAACAAACGTTGGTATTGTTTGACGATGGAATTTTTCGGCTCGATCAAAATTTGGACGAGCATTTCCACGTCCAGCGGATCCACGCTGACGATGATCGGCATGCGTCCAACAAATTCGGGAATCAAACCGTACTTGAGTAAATCATCTGCGGTAACGAGGCGCATCAATTCCGACCATTTCAGATCCGAAACGCTGCGCTCGCGCTCGCCCTTGAATCCCACCGCGCGCCGATCCGCCGCGCGTTCTTCGATCAATTTTTCCAAACCTTCGAACGCGCCGCCGCAGATGAACAATATGTTCGCGGTATTGAGCCGCAGAAAATCTTGATGGGGATGTTTACGTCCGCCTTGCGGCGGCACGTTCGCGACGGTGCCTTCGATGATTTTCAACAACGCTTGTTGCACGCCTTCGCCGGACACATCGCGCGTGATCGAGGGATTGTCGCCGCTCTTGCGCGCGATCTTGTCAATCTCGTCAATGTAAATAATGCCGCGTTCCGCGCGCGCCGTATCGTAATCGGCGTTTTGGATCAGCGCGAGCAAAATATTTTCCACGTCTTCGCCGACATATCCGGCTTCGGTGAGCGTCGTCGCGTCCGCGATCGTGAACGGCACGTCCAAAATTTTTGCGAGCGTTTGTGCGAGCAGAGTTTTCCCGCAACCGGTCGGACCGATCAGCAAAATATTTGCTTTGCCCAGTTCGACATCGTCGGCGATGCCGGTCTGAATGCGTTTGTAATGATTATAGACCGCGA
>JACQEA010000410.1 GCA_016200825.1 Chloroflexota bacterium
GGACTTGCCGACAAAAAAATCGTCGCGCGATTTTACGAACCGAGCGCGCACACGCGCGAATCGTTTGCGCGCGCGGCGCAAGTCATGGGCGGCATAATCACTTCGCTAGAAAATTCCGACCGCGCACCTTCTCTCGAAACCCTCGCGCAAGCGATCGCGCCCATTCGCGCCGACGCAATTATTCTACGGCATCCTCAAGCCGGCGCGGCAAAAATCGCGGCGGATGCGACCGACATTCCGATCATTAACGCGGGCGACGGAAATAATGAACATCCGACCAGCGCGCTCGCGCAAGTGTACGCGTTGCGCGCGGAAAAAAAATCAGTGGATCATTTGCGCGTGGCGCTCGTGGGCGATTTGAAAAATGGGCGCGCCGCGCATTCGCTCGCGCTCTTGCTCGCGCAATTTGAGGTGTACGTCTCGCTCGTCGCGCCTGCGGCAATGTCTCTGCCGTACGATTTGAGCGACGGGATGCGCGCGCGCGGAATCACGGTCGAGGAAACGAATGATGTGTCGCGCGTGTTGGCGAAAGCGGACGCGGTGATCTTATCGCGCGTGGACAAAAAATTTTTCGCGGACGACAAGCAGTTCGACAAGATGAGCAAATTTTATTCGCTCGAGACCATCGTCGCGCAAAAAAAATCGGCCGCGTGGCTCAGCGGTTCTTGGAACGGCGGCGCGGAAATTCTGGCGGAGGCGTACCGAAAAACAAACGAGAGCGCGCGGGCAGTCTGGATGGCAGTGTTAGAAAAAGTAATCGGAAAGTGAGTACGAAGTTTTTTCAGGGAGTGGCTAATCACGCAGAGACCAAATCCTTGCGAACGAATCAAGTACGGCTGTCATGCTGAGCGAAGCGAAGCATCTCGTTGACTCGCTTGAATTCATCACGCACAACAAGATTCTTCGCGGAGTTTATAGTGAGCGAAGCGAATCTACTCAGAATGACATTGTAACTTTTCTTTTCAGAACGAATAATTACCTCTTCGATGTTAGCCAATCCTTTTTTGCACGCGATTGATTCGTTCAACGATCTTTGGCAGCACCATCGCGACATCTTGATGGATTACGACTGCCGCGTGTTTATCGGCGTAGGTTGGCGAATGATTGACGATGATAATTTGTCCGCCGCATTTTTTTGCGGCGCGCGGCAAATCGCACACGGGCGCAACTTCGAGCGACGACCCCGCGACGATCATCACATCGCACAATTTCGTTTCTGCTTCGACTTGCTCCATCACGCGCGCGGGCAACATCTCGCCAAATAAAATCACATTCGGTTTCATTGTTCCGCCGCACACCTCGCAGACGGGAATTTTTTCATCAACCAAAAATTTTTCGAGCATTGCATCGCCATCGGCTTGAGTGTAACATTGAACGCACGTCGCAGTGCGCGCGTTGCCATGCACTTCCAGCACTCGGCGCGACCCGGCGCGCTGATGCAAGTTATCAATGTTTTGCGTAATCACCGCGCGCAATTTGCCACGCGCTTCTAATTCTGCGAGCGCGATATGCGCCGCGTTCGGTTGCGCGCTGCGCGTGATTTGGATTAACGGTTTGATCCAATCGTAAAACGCATTCGGATTTCGCAAAAATCCTTCGAGCGACGCGACAACAAATGGGTCGGCTTTTTCCCACAACCCCGAACCCGGACTGCGAAAATCGGGAATGCCGGACGGAGTTGAAATCCCCGCGCCCGTGAGCGCGACGACGCGCGTCGCGTTGATTATCAAATCTGCCGCGTGCGCGATGTTGTCTTCAAATAACATTGAACAGTCCTTACCCTTTGTCATTGCGAGGAGGGCTTTAGCCCGACGAAGCAATCCCCGCGTTTCATGGAGATTGCTTCGCTCTGCTCGCAATGACGTTGAATCCACTCGCCACGCGATGCGCGTGCCGCGTCGGTTCCGGCAAGCGATAACCGCGACCACATTGCAAAATAATTTCGACCGCGCGCGCCAAACTGATTTTATTTCCAACACTCACGTACACGGGCTTGACATTCACGCGCGTTCGCACCGCCGCGCCGATTATTTCGTCGCGATCAATCAGCCGCGTCCACGCGCCGATCTTTTGCGCGGGCGAACGCGCGTGCCCGCACAAAATACTTTTCGCGCACCCAACCGTCGCGCGATCCAACAGCACGCCTAAATGACACGCGATTCCAAATCGACGCGGATGCGCGCGGCCCTGCCCATCCACAATCAAAATGTCCGGCGCGGTCTTTAATTGCGCGAGCGCGTCCAGCACGACCGGAATTTCACGGAACGCAAGCAAACCCGGAATGTACGGAAACGTGACCGCGCGGCGCGCCATCGCGGATTCGACCAGCGCGAGGTCTGGAAATGTCAGCACAACAATCGCCGCCCGCGCGATGGAATTTTTTTCGCCTTCCAATCCAACGTCCACGCCCGCGACCGATTGAATCGCGCCGAGTTCATCGCGTTCACTGACGCGCGCGGATAAATCGCGTTGGAGTTGGATCGCTTCGGTCGGCGAAATATCCCAGCGATGAGTTGGTGGAATTTCCACGCGCGTGATTATAGAATGACTAGCGCGGCGTGGCAAGTGAAAAAATCCCGCGGCGTCAGGTTTGACAACAAATGCGTTCCTGATAATATATAAGCGAATCTTTATACGTTTATGGAACTGCACGCGCTGAAAGGATTACGCGACTATTCGCACGCCTTGAGCGACGCCGCGCGACTCCGCATCGTTGAAAAATTAGCGGAGAGCGACCGCACGGTCATGGAATTGGCGCGCGGGTTGAAAATGAGCCAACCGCTCGTCTCGTGGCATCTGCGTCGCTTGGTGCGCGCGGGCATCGTTAAAATGGCGCGCACCGGTCGGCAAGTGCGCGTCTCGTTGAATCGCGCGCGGTTGCGCGAGTACGCGCGCGCGTTTGAATCGTTGTTTGCGAAATGAGTTTCTGTTTTCAAGTTTTACGAGTGAGATGTTAGAGATTTGTCATTGGATGTTTGCGACCTGCCAAATTTTATTTTCTAAAATCCAATTTCTATCCTCTAACTTCCAATTTCATTTCAGGAGGAACTATGCCAGCCAAACCGAAGAGCAAAAAAGTCCGCGTCGCAATTGTGGGCGTGGGCAATTGCGCGAGCAGTTTCGTGCAAGGCGTGCATTATTATCAAGACGCGCCGGTCGATACCGCCGTGCCCGGACTGATGCACGTGAATCTCGGGGGATATCACGTCGGCGATATCGAAATTGTCGCCGCGTTCGACGTGGATAAAAATAAAGTCGGCAAAGATGTCGCGCAAGCGATTTACACCAAACCGAACAACACGTACAAATTCGCGGACGTGCCAAAACTGGGCGTCAAAGTTCATCGCGGCATGACGCACGACGGTTTGGGAAAATATTTATCCAAAGTGATCGAAAAAGCGCCGGGCGCAACCGACGATGTGGTGAAAATTCTCAAAGAGACCAAAGCCGATGTCGTCGTTTCGTACTTGCCCGTCGGTTCGGAAGAGGCGACGAAATGGTACGTGGAGCAAGTGTTGGACGCGGGGTGCGCGTTTGTGAATTGCATTCCCGTTTTCATCGCGCGCGAAAAATATTGGCAGAAACGCTTTGAAGAGCGCGGCTTGCCGATTGTGGGCGACGACATCAAATCGCAAGTCGGCGCGACGATCACGCATCGCGTTCTGACGCGCTTGTTTCAAGATCGCGGCGTGCGCGTGGATCGCACGTATCAATTAAATTTCGGCGGCAACACCGATTTTCTCAACATGCTCGAACGCGAACGCTTGGAATCGAAAAAAATTTCCAAGACGAACGCGGTCACGTCTATGTTGGATTATCAACTCGATCCGGACAATGTGCATGTGGGACCCAGTGATTACGTGCCGTGGCTTACGGATCGCAAATGGGCGTACATTCGAATTGAAGGGACGACGTTTGGCGACGTGCCGTTGAATATGGAATTGAAACTGGAAGTGTGGGACTCGCCCAACAGCGCGGGCGTAGTAATTGACGCGGTGCGCTGCGCGAAAATCGCGTTGGATCGCGGCATGAAAGGCGCGCTCGTCGCGCCCAGTTCGTACTTTATGAAATCGCCGCCGCAACAAATTCCCGATGATCGCGCGCGCGAAATGGTGGAGGAATTTATCAAAAAGTGATCGCGTTATATTGGCTGTGGCGCTTGGGCATGTTTCTCGTCGGACTCGCGCCGCGTCGGCTGAGTCACGCGGCGGCAGGTTGGATTGGCACCGGTTATTATTATCTCGTGCCGCACCGGCGGCGGATCGCGCGCAATAATTTTTCGCATGTGCTAAAAAAATCGCCGCGCGATCTTGAAGTCCATCGCGTTGCGCGCGAATCGTTCCGCAATTACGCGCGGCTCTTGCGCGATGTGATGATTTTCCCGGGCATGGCGTTTTCCGAAATTGAACAGCGCGTCACCATCCTTTCGCCGGAACATTTCAGCGCGGCGACGGCGCGCGGCAAAGGCGCGATTATCGTCAGCGCGCATTTCGGCAATATGGATCTGCCCGGCGCGGTTATCGCCACGCGCTTTAAACCCGTAACGCTCGTCAGCGAAACACTCAAACCACCGCCGCTGATGGATTATATCGTGCGCATGCGCGCGCAACATCGCGTTCAGATGTACGAGTACGATCGCGCGCCGCGCCAGATGTTATCCGCGTTGCGTCGCAATGAATTTGTAGGCATGTTGATGGATCTGGGCGTGACGCACCATTTCGATATGACGACGGTGGAGATTGATTTTTTTGGAACGCCGACACGATTTACCGCGGGACCCGCGCAAGTGGCGTTATTAACCGGCGCGGCGATCATTGTGGGCGCGGCGTTTGTCGCGCCCGACGCGCACATTCAGGTCGCAACCGTTGAGCCGTTTGTCAGCGCGCCGACCGGCAATCGCAAGCGCGATTATGAAACGATCACGCAAGAGGTTGGGAAACGATTAGAATTTCTCATTCGTCAAAAACCCGAGCAGTGGTACATTTTTCGCCCGATGTGGGAAAACGGTTACTCCGCGCACTAATGACCTATTATTTTTATCGCTTCGCCGCGGCGGTATGTCCGCGTGTGCCTGTGCGCTTTGGTTATGCGTTATTTGCGTTCATTGGCGATCTCGCTTTTTTTTTCTCAAATCGCGAGTCCGCTTATTTTGAAAATTTGCGCCGCGTGTTGGGCGCGGAGGCGACTTTAGAGCAAGTGAACGCAATCGCGCGCCGCGGTTTTCAAAATCTGCTCAAGAATTATTTCGATCTCTTTCGCGCTCATCGCTTGAAGCGGGAAAAATTGCGCGCTGAGCTCGCGCACCTGAACGGATTTGAACACATCGAGAACGCGCTAAAAAAAGGCAAGGGTGCGATTTTAGGCTCGGGACATTTTGGCGCGTGGGACATGATTATCAATCTCGCGCGCGCCTATCTAGATACGCGCGTTGTGTTGCCGGTGGAACGATTAGCACCCGAAAAATTTTTTCAGCTCATCATTGATTTGCGCAGCGAGAATGGCGTGGAAATTGTTCCGCTGGAAAATGCGCCGCGCGCGATGATCCAAGCTTTACGCGCGGGCGAGATCGTTGGCGTCGCGTATGATCGCGATATCACGCACACCGGCGTGATGGTGGATTTTTTTGGCGCGCCAGCGAAATTGCCGGATGGTCCGGTGCAACTCGCGTTGAAATTTGACGCGCCGCTGATATTTGGGGTCGCGGTGCGACGCGAGGACAATCGCTGCGATGTGTATATCGAGCCGCC
>JACQEA010000406.1 GCA_016200825.1 Chloroflexota bacterium
AATTTTTCTCGCGCTCGTTGGTCCCGCGTGGTGTTTTCTTTTGAACGGCTTTTCGTTTCTCGCGGTAATTTGGGCGTTATTACGAATGCAAGTCCAAGATGCAAAACCTGCGCCCAGAATCGGCTCCGCGGTCGCGCAATTGCGCGAAGGAGTCGGATATATTTGGAACGATCGCATCGTGCGAACATTGTTTGCGATGGTCGCGGTCTCGAATATTTTCGCGATAGGATACACCGCGCTCTTGCCCGCGTTTGCGCGCGACGTTTTGGAGACAGGACCGACTGGATTTGGTTTGATGGGCGCGGCAATTGGTGTGGGCGCGCTGACCGGCGCGTTGACCGTCGCGACGCTCGGCAGTTCCGCGCGCAAAGGAATTTTGTTGACCGCAGGCAATTTGCTATTGCCGGTGATGGTGCTCGCGTTCGCCGCGTCGCGCGTTTTTCCACTCTCGCTCCTCATTTTATTTTTTGCGGGGCTGGGCTTTATGACGATGAACACCACCGCGAACACCTTGATTCAAACCTCGGTGCCGGATCATTTACGCGGGCGCGTGATGGGCGCGTATGCGATGATCTTTTTTGGATTTTTTCCATTCAGCTCCTTGATGGCAGGATTTATCGCCGAACATTTTTCCATTCCGTTGGGCGCGGCGTTCGGTGGCGCGGTCGCGTTG
The DNA here is from genome assembly GCA_016200825.1 of Chloroflexota bacterium. GTDB lineage: Bacteria > Chloroflexota > Anaerolineae > UBA4142 > UBA4142 > JACQEA01. Next base: position 674 of record JACQEA010000406.1, read on the forward strand.
ACGTTCGCGTTGTTCTGGATTTGGCGCGCGCCGCATATTCGCAAATTGGTTTAACTTAACCCAAGTTGCAACCTTAGGAACAGGAAGGGGATACGTCATTGCGAGGAGCGAATTTTGCGACGAAGCAATCTCCGAATTCCAATTAGGAGATTGCTTCGCTTCGTTCGCAATGACGTAGGAGAAAGTTGAATTAACCAAAAATGTTTACGCGTATTTTCGCCGCGCTCGCGATTTTTTTTCTAGTGACCTGGCTGATTCAACTCGTTTTGATTCGCGCCCGCGCGCAAACTTTTACGCCGCGCGATTACACGCGCGCGGACCTCGCGCCGTTGTTGGCGTTCTTTGGCGCGATCTTGCTCGCGCTGTCGTTGGTTGAATCGTTGCGGCGCGAAGTGATGGAGGCGTGGCGGTGGGGCATCGCGTTAGGAATTATTGTGGGCGCGAGCGCGTGGAGCAATGTAATTTATCATTGGAATCAGCCCAGCCGCGCGATGACGAGCGCGGCGCGCGCGCTCTGGCAAATTGCGCGCACGTACGGCACGCTCGCACTAATTATTTTTTTAGGAATTTATTTGGCGGTGCGCGTCATCGGCGTGGGCTTGGAAGTTTTTCTCGCGAGCGCGGGCGGTGTCGCGCTGATCGCGGTGAGTGTCGCGCTGTTTGCGCGCGCGCGGCGCAACGCAAATTCCAAATTCTGAATTCTAAATTCTAATTTCTAAATTCCATATTCGGTTGAGGGGAGTTTATGGCGATCAAGAAATCTATTTTGGGCGTGTACGCGCATCCGGATGATGAGCAAGGTGTAAGTGGGTTGATGGCAAAATCCGCGCGCAACGGCGTGGAGGTCACGCTCGCGATTGCGACGCGCGGCGAGGTGGGCGAAATTGCGCCGGGGGTTGACGCAACGCCCGCGACGTTAGGCAAAGTGCGCGAACAAGAAATGCGTTGCGCCGCGCAAAAAATCGGCGTGCATAATTTATTTTTTTTGGACTATCGCGATTCGGGTATGATGGGCACGCCGGAGAATAATGATCCGCGCGCGTTGGTCATCCCGATCATCTCAAAATTCACCAAGCGACCTTGATGGCGTATTTTGTCGCGGGCGATCCGCGCGCGTTTCCGGAACAGTTGCAAGAAGGACTCGAAGTTTGGAATCCTTTGAAATTATATTGGGGCGCGTTTCCGCGCAGTCGCTTTGAAAAGTACAAGGAAATGGCGGAGCAAGCCCAGATCGAATTGCCAACGCCGATGAAAGAATTTCTCAAACGCGCGTTGCCCGACGAAGTGATTACCACGCGCATTGACGTGGCGGACTTTGTGGATTTGAAACTCGATTCACTGCGTTGTCACGCGTCGCAAGCCAACCCAAATAGTTTTTGGAACAAGATTCCGCCGGAGATCCGGCGCGAAGGCATCAAAGTTGAAACGCTCATCCGCGCGGAATCGCGCGTGCAGGTCGCGCGCGAGCCGATGGAAGAAGATTTATTCGCGGGTATCGGATAATCGATGACGAGGAAGGATAATTCTTGTCCACGAAACACACGAAGAAACACGAAAGAAATTTTAGAAATCTTCTTCTTTGCGCTCAGGGTGTCTTCGGTAAAAATTATTTCGGATATTGTCTATCGTCAACGGTCGGTTTATGATTTATCAAGTGGGCAAAGACAGCGGCGTGTATTGCATCGAAGGCATTGGACAAGCGCGCGCGTATTTTGTCGCCGCATCCGAGTACACCCTGATTGATACCGGCGTGCCGAGCCAAGCTCCGCGCATTGTCAGCGCGCTCGCGCAAATTGGCGTTCAGCCGTTGCAAGTGAAACGAATTATTCTCACGCATCATCATTGGGATCACGTCGGCAGTTTGTGGGAATTGCAGCGCATCACGCACGCGCAAGTGTGCGCGCATCCGCGCGATGCGGATTACATTACCGGCAAACGACCGCGCCGCGCGCCGCGCCGAACGCTGGGACGAATCATGTACGGTTTGTTTACCTTAATGGGCGCGCAAAAACTGCCGCCGGTGCCGATTGATCGCGCGTTGAACGATGGGGAAAAGATCGGCGCGTTTTCCGTCATTCATACGCCGGGTCACACGCCCGGACATATTTGTCTGCAACGCGACGATTTTCTTTTTAGCGGCGATTTATTATTCGCGACGCCGGGCGCGTTTCGCGAGACGCCGCACATTTTCACGGCCGATGTGCCAACCTCGCGCGCGAGTATCGCGAAAATTGCCGGGTTGGATTTCCAAGTGATCTTGTCCGGTCATCATGCGCCGCACGTCGTGCAAAGCGCCGCGCGCGTGCGCGAGCTGGCAAACAAATTAGGCGCGATGGAAAATTCGGCGCGGGTGGCATAACTGCTGACGCGCAGCGCGGAGTTTTTGGAAATTGAAAAATATAGAGCTAGTATCTAAACAACGAAATCTGCGTCCAAAAAGCAAAGATTTTTTTTGCCCGCGAATCTTCGCGAATTTGCGCGAAATGGAAAAATAAAATTCGTGAAGATTCGCGTGGATTCGCGGGTGACCAATTTGGTTTCGGCTTGTGCGAGTTGGAAATGTTGAATTTATTTTTATTCGCGAT
>JACQEA010000407.1 GCA_016200825.1 Chloroflexota bacterium
AGCGAACAGATCCGCCACGTCATTTTGTCTACCAAAAATCATTCCATTCGCGATGAGACCGAAGCGTTGTTGTATTCCGCCGCGCGCGCGCAAATTGTCGCGGAAGTAATTCGTCCCGCGCTCGCGGCAGGCAAAATTGTTTTGTGTGATCGTTACGCGGATTCAACACTGGCGTATCAAGGCTACGGCTTGGGTTTGGATCTCAACGCCTTGCGCGCGATCACGCGTTTTGCCACCGGCAATCTCGCGCCCGATCTCACATTTTATTTCGATGTCCCGGTCGAGGTCGGGTTGGCGCGCAAAAAACAAGGCGAGGTCAATCGGCTCGATCAAAAAGCGATCGCGTATCATCAGCGCGTGCGCGCGGGATTTTTAGAATTGGTGCGCGCGGAACCCGCGCGTTGGATTGTGGTGGATGGATTGCAACCGGTGGATCAAGTGCAAACGCAAATTCGCGCGGCAATCGAAAAAAGATTGACTTAGGGCGTGTATGCAAAAAGGTTTCTTTCCTCTAGTTTCGTTGAAAAACCTTTTTGCCAAACGCGCTAGAATCCTCCACGCAGATTTTGCATACACGTCCTATTGAAAAAAGGCGGACGTTGAACTTTCGTCATCGGTCTATCGTCCTTCGTCCTAACCGGAGGTGCAAATGAAACTCGTGATCGCGATTGTGCAATCTGACGATTCGGGCGGATTGCTCGATGCGTTGCGCGATGAAAATTTCTCGGCGACCATGGTAAGTTCGACGGGGGGATTTTTGCGCGAGGGCAACGCGACGATTTATGCGGGCGTGCAAGACGATCAAGTCGAAAAAGTTTTGGAATTGATCAAAGAAAATTGCACGACCCGGACGCAATTAGTAAATCCGTTGCCGCCGGTAATGGAACCGGGCGAATTGTATTTGGCTCAGCCAGTTGAAGTGCAAGTGGGCGGCGCAACGGTGTTTGTGTTAGAGGTGGCGCGGTTTGAAAAATTTTGATTCACCGCGTCATTGCGAGCCCGCGTCCTGAGCGAAGCGAAGGATCAGCGGGCGAAGCAATCTCCTCTACTCATGTGGAGATTGCTTCGTCGCGGAAATCGCTCCTCGCAATGACGTAGTCACACCGGTTCTTCGCCGCCCGCGCCTTTATCTCCCATCCCCGGCATCGTTTTTTCGATTTCTTCCGGGCTCTCACCAGATTCCATTCGATCAACCATCTCGGTGAATTCAGGTCCTAGATCTTCGCCGCCCATTTGATCGCCCATCTTACGCATCATGCGCGCCACACTGCGCGGATCGTTTTCATCTACGCCGCCAAAAGTCGCGGGATCGCTCATCGCTTCCAGGCGCGCGTCTTCGGATTTCAACGTCGCGACCTTTGACACCAAGCGCGTGAGATCGGCGCTGTCGCAATTGGGACAACGCGGATCGGTTGTGTCGTTGAAGGATCGAAAAAAAATGCTGACGCGTTTTTTGCAATTGCCGCAACGATATTCATAGATCGGCATCGCGTACTCCTTGGCAAATAGACTTTATCCGAAATAATTTTTACCGCCAAGCCTGTCCTGAGTACGTTCGCTTCGCTCAGTATAAACTCCGCGAACGGAACGCCAAGCACGCAAAAAAAATGATAGCGTCATTGCGAGGAGCAGATTCGCTTCGCTCACTGTAAACTCCGCGACGAAGCAATCTCCAAGTGCGTCTGGGGATTGCCTCGCGGAGTTCATACTGAGCGAAGCGAACGTGCTCGCAATGACGTTTCATCTTCGAAAAGATAGCGCCGTTGGCGATCAGTGAAATGCCAGCGGTATTTATTTGAGGTGCAACGAGTACACGCGATGGATTTTCAACTCACAGAAGAACAGCGCGCGATTCGCGACGCGGTGCGCGAATTTGCTGAAAAAGAAATTATGCCGCGCGCGGCGGAGATTGATCGCACCGATCAATTCCCCGCCGAAATTTTTCAGAAACTCGGCGCGCACGGGTTGATGGGTTTGCACATTCCGGAAGCGGAGGGCGGCGCGGGCGCGGACACAATTTCGCAAGCGCTTGCGGTCGAAGAAATTTCGCGCGCCTCGGGTTCGGTGGGACTGACGTACGCCGCGCATTTATCGCTGGGATGTTCGCCGATTTGGAATTGGGGCACGAACGCGCAAAAGAAAAAATTTCTCGCGCCGCTCGCGCGCGGCGAAGGTATCGGCGCGCTCGCGTTGACCGAACCAAAAGGTGGCAGTGATCTGGCGGGCGGCGTTCAAACGACCGCGACGTTGCAAGGCAACGAATGGGTCATCAACGGTTCAAAATCATTCGTCACCTCCGGCGCGATCGCGCGTTCGATCAATGTCTTGTGCAAAACGGATCCGACGCAAGGGCATCGCGGAATGAGCATCATTATCGTTCCGCGCGAAACGCGCGGCGTGGTGATCGGCAAAGTGGAAGAAAAAATGGGTTTGCGCGGCTCGGTGACGACGCAAATCTTTTTCGAGGATTGCCGCGTCCCCCAAGAAAATTTGTTGGGTGAACAAGGCAAAGGTTTTTATTACGCGATGACGACACTCGACGGCGGACGCATCGGCATCGGCGCGATGGCGCTGGGGTTAGGACGCGCCGCGCTGGATGCCGCGATCAAATACGCGCAAGAGCGCGTCGCGTTTGGCAAACCGATTGCGGACTTGCAAGCCATTCAGTTTATGATTGCCGACAGCGCGATGGAGTTGGACGCGGCGCGGTTGATGATTTATCGCGCCGCAGACTTGAAGCAAACGGGAAAAAAATTCGCGACCGAAGCCGCGATGGCAAAATTATTCGCGTCCGAAGCCGCGGAACGCGCGTGCTTCAAAGCGATTCAAATTCATGGCGGCGCAGGCTATTTACGCGATTTTCCGGTGGAAAGATTTTATCGCGATAATCGTTTGACGTTGATTGGGGAAGGGACGAGCGAAATTTTGCGGCACGTGATCGCGCGCGAGATTCTAAAAGCAAATTAGCCACAGAACCACACAGAATTACACAGAATTTTTTTCAGTGTGTTTCTGTGTGGTTTTGTGGCTTGCCCTTTCTTTTCTCCGCGCGACGCGATCATCCATCACTTGCGGTTGCGCGAGTGCGGCGAGACGTTCCTCCGCCAGCGCGCAATACTCGCACGAAATTTCGTAACCGATGTAATGGCGTTGCGTAATTTTCGCCGCGAGCGCGGTCGTGCCGCTGCCCATGAACGGATCGAGCACATTGTCGCCGATGTTGGTGTAAAGCAAAACCAAACGCAAGGGAAGATCAATCGGAAATGGCGCGGGATGCGCGGGCGAATGCGCGCCGTTCCGGCGTTTGGATTGCGTATCAAATTTCCACAACGAATTTTGCGCGTCTTGCAATTCTTCCTGCGGCGTTCGCCACACGCTTTTCGTCCACTCGACAAATTCCAAATTCTCGATTCCACTTTCTTTGCCGCGCGATTCTTCTAACTTGTACGTCGCTTTGCTAAACACCAAAATATATTCGTGCACGTCGCGCAAAGTTGGATTGGACGCGCGCGCAAAACTGCCCCACGCGGTTGAAATCCCCGCGCTCGCGCCCTTGTCCCAAATAATTTCGCCGCGCATCAAAAATCCCAGCTCGATCATCTGCCGCGCGATGTACGCATTCAACGGCACGTACGGTTTACGCGACGTATTCGCGATATTGATCGCGATGCGACCGCCCGGGACGAGCACGCGCAAACATTCTTTCCACGCGGCTTCTAGGTACGCGAGATAATCGCGCAACTCCATGTTATCAAGATGGTGCGCGTATTCTTTGCCGACGTTGTACGGGGGCGAGGTGACGACCAGCTGAACGGAATTGTCGTTCACTTGGTGCATCGCGCGCGAATCGGCGCAATAAATGTGATCAAGTTCCACGCGCGCATTGTA
>JACQEA010000085.1 GCA_016200825.1 Chloroflexota bacterium
AAGTGAATGGAACGCCAAGTGCGCGAAGAAAAAAATGAAACTTTCACGCTTGTTTTTTTTGTTTATGCTTGGCGTTCTTTGCGTCTTTGCGGTAAGATTTTTTATTCTGAATAAAGTCTATTACGTTCACGGTGTCACCGCGGATTCTTTCATCTTTCGTTTTTGAATCACGCCGAAAATAATCACACCCAACCCAATCGCCGAAATAATCGCGGCTTCAATGCCCATCGGATTGAAAATCTCCGCGAACAAAACGCCGAACGCGCGCGTGAATTCCGCTTGCACGGCTTTGGGCACTTCGCTCATCGCGCCCGAGGTTAGCGCCGCGCTAATCGCGCTCGCATACGTGAGCGACGGCAACAGCCCAACCAATCCACCGACGAGCAAGGGCAAACCGACCCAGCGCGCGAAATTAAATCGCGATTTGCTTCCGTACGCGATCAACAACACTAGAAATAAAATCGGTACCAGCGGCGAAAGACCTGCCGCCGCGCGCAAGAATCGAATTTGATTTTTGATTGCCGCCGCGCCGACGCCAGATTGTTTTTCAACGCGCGAAAGTTCCAACGTGAGATTAAAGCGGTCGGGCATATTATCAATCACTTCGTTCATTCCATCGCGATAATCTTGCGTTTGATCCGGCGTCCAGGGCAAAGGAAACGCGCACGGCGTGAATAAATTGTAGAGGACTTCGGTTCCGGGTGGCGCCGCGGCGAGACGTTTTACAAAATCGTCAATATCATCTTGTTTGCACGGCGGCAGTTTGGAGTAAACCAAATCGGCGTACTTGAACGCGCGCGGCGGACGATTCCAATCCTTGAGCGATTTCAATTCCAGAGTAATGATCGGCAATGGATTGTTGCTGTCCAGCCAATCATACACGCCGTCTAGCGTGGTGGAGACGTAACCGCCGACAATTTGCGCGGGCAGCGCTTCATCGCGAATATTTTTCCAATCCTTGCGTTCAAGAAATTGGATCGCTTTGAGCACATCCGGTTCGCGAATCGCGGTTTGCGCTTGACCGGTCACCACGCGTTCTTGCGCGCGGCGTAACGCGAACCACTCTAACGTCACCGCCAACAAATCGGATTCGGTCACTTCTCTGGTCACCACTTTCTTGACGAGTGGCTTGTCAAAAATTACGCGACCCACGTTGTAAAATAAAAGTGAGAGTGGAATCGTCAGAATCAGCAGGATGACCAAGACAATTGCGACACATCCCACGTTGCCGGTTTTCTGTGCCATCTTTGCCTCCGATTAAATTTTCGCGGACTGATTTGAAATCATTATAACATTTTTGCGATTCAACTTCAAGACCCTGTTGAGTGAGGGAGTGGCTAACATCGAAGAGATAGTTATTCGTTCCGAAAAGAAAAGTTACAATGTCATTCTGAGCGACCGAAGGGAGCGAAGAATCTCGTTGTGCATTATGAAATCAAACGAGTCAGCGAGATGCTTCGCTTCGCTCAGCATGACAGCGGTACTTGATCCCTTCGTAAGAGTTTGATCTCTGCGCGATTTGCCACTCCCTTGTGTGATTGTCTTTCTTTTACGCTTGCCGTCCGGCGCGATGTTTGCGAGATGGATTAGAATGTTTTATAATCTCATCATCCATGAACGCCCAAACTTTCGCGCCGCCGCCGCTGTACGCGCCGGAGCGACTTGCCCTGCGCCCGCTTGATTCGCCCGAACAGCTTAAACCGCGCGATCAAATCGCGCGCAATCGCTGGCGGCATTTTGCGCGCGAAGCGATTGAGACGCTCGCGCTGACGCTGATTGTCTTTTTTTTGATTCGGCTCGTCGTCCAAAATTTTCGCATCGAGGGCGCAAGCATGGAGCCGAATTTGCATGATGGACAATTTCTGATCATCAACAAATTTGTGTATCAATCCGTTAAACCTCAGCGCGGCGATGTGGTGGTCTTTCGTTATCCGCCCGACCCCGCGCGTGATTTTATTAAACGCGTGATTGCGTTACCCGGTGATCGCGTCGTCGTCGCGCACGGGCGCGTGATGGTGAACGGCGCGTGGTTGGACGAACCGTATCCGCTCAACCCGGGCTCGTACTCATTTGAACAAGCCATTGTCGGCGCGGATGAATTGTTTGTGTTGGGCGATAATCGCAATTATTCCAGTGACTCGCACACGTGGGGCATGTTGCCGTTCGAGAATGTCATTGGCAAAGCGTGGCTCTCGTACTGGCCCCCCGATTTTTTTGGTTGGGTGCAAGAATATTCCTACGCGGCGGCGCCATAATTTTCGATTCACCGCGCGCGAAAATAATCGAAAGGATTTTTTTGAATCTCTCACCGCAAACTGAATTGCCCGTGGATGCAGAATCCGCCGCGCCGCGCAAGGGCTGGGGCATTGCCGCCCGCGAATTAATCGAGACGTTGATTCTCACGCTGGTCGTTTTTCTCTTGATTCGCTTCGCGCTCCCCAATTTTCGGATCGAAGGTTTTTCGATGGAGCCGAATTTTCACGACGGACAATATTTGTTTGTCAACAAACTGGAATATTTTTTGCATCCACCCGAACGCGGCGATGTGATTGTTTTTTTGCCGCCGACCTCCAACACGCGCGATTTTATCAAGCGGGTGATCGGATTGCCCGGCGAGCGCGTTGAAATCATTGAAGGCTTGATTTATATCAACGGTGTCAAGCTGGATGAACCGTACCCTTTGAATGCCGGCACGTACAGTTATGGACCCGCGACGTTAGGCGAGGACGAATTTTTTGTGTTAGGCGACAATCGCAATAATTCCAGCGATTCGCATTCGTGGGGAATGTTGGTGGAGAAAAAAATTATCGGCAAGGCGTGGATTTCGTACTGGCCCCCGCAATTGATCGGCGTGGTGCCAACGTACACTTACGCGGCGGGGAAATAGAAATCGGACGCGGATGAACGCGGATTCGCGCGGATAAAATCTAAAGCTTGACAATCCGAATTTTCCGCGTTGATCCGCGTCCTGAACTAGGTTTTTCACGGTGACACTCAGAGAAGACGACATCCGTTCGCTCGTACGTGAAGTTGTCAACCGCGTTTTAGCCGAAAAAAATTCTGCCGCGACGCAAACCGCCGCGCCCAACGCGCCCGCGCAAAAAATAATCGCGATTGGCGCGGATCACGGCGGGTTCGCGCTCAAACAGGATTTGGTAAAATATCTCGCGGAACTTGGCTATGCGGCGCAGGACTGCGGAACATTTTCGACGGATGCGGTGGATTATCCTGACATCGCGTACGCGGTCGCGAAACTCGTGAGCGATGGCGCGGCATTGCGCGGGATTATCATTGATGGGGCAGGGATCGGATCGGCGATGACCGCGAACAAAGTGCCGGGCGTGCGCGCCGCGCTGTGCTACGATCTTTCGACCGCGCGCAACTCGCGCGAACACAACGACGCGAACGTACTCACGCTCGGCGCGCGCTTGATCGGGGCAGGGCTCGCGCGCGATATCGTGAAAATTTTTTTGGAAACAGATTGTACCGAAGAACGTCATAAGAAACGCGTGGAAAAAATTATGGACGTGGAACGACGCTACCTGAAGAAGTAATAATGGGACGCGGACTAACGCGGATGGACGCGGATAAAAATCTTTTTTCTTTTGAAGTAATAATGGGACGCGGACTAACGCGGATGGACGCGGATAGAGCCACCAGTGGACACCCGACTCAAGCACGCCGATCTGACCGAAAAGATTTTACATGCGTTCTTCAAAAAAGTGTACCACCAATTGGGCTATGGGTTTCTGGAAAAAGTTTATGAGAACGCGATGGCAATTGAACTGCGACGAATGGGATTGCAAGTCGAGCAACAAACGAAAATTGATGTGTACTATGAAGGTGAGATCGTCGGTGAGTACTTTGCCGATTTGCTCGTCCAGGGCGAAGTGATTGTAGAACTCAAAGCGGCGCAAGCGATTGTGGCCGACAATGAAGCGCAATTGCTGAACTATTTGCGAGCGACACCTTACGAAATTGGCTTGTTGCTCAACTTTGGACCCAAGCCGGATTTTCGCCGCAAAGCATTCGACAACGAACGGAAAATTTCAACGACATGGATTTCAAGGGCGGCAATCCTTGTCGCGTTGGCGTCCGCCACAATGGTATCGCGGTTCGGATAAGCGCGAGAAAGAAATCCGCGTTCATCCGCGTTCGTCCGCGTCCAATTCATCTTTTCTTAACGAGTAGAATATGACCACTTTGACCGTTTCAGTCCAACAAATTTCCGAAGCCATCATCAACGCGCTGACAAAAAATTCCGTTCCGCTTTCGGGAATCGGTGAAGGAGACGCGTGTGCGGAATGTTATATCTGCGCGCAAAAATGTCCTGAGAAGGTGCGCGAGATTTTAAGCGCGGGTGCATCGCGGATTACCGCGTCGAATGTCAACGCGCCCGCAGTTCCAAATGACATCGCGCAATATATTGATCACACGTTGCTCAAACCCGAAGCCACGCCCGCGGAAATCGAAAAGTTGTGTAACGAGGCGCGCGAATTTCATTTCGCCGCGGTGTGTGTGAATCCGCCGTACGTCAAGCAGTGCGCGGAAATTTTGCGCGGGACGGATGTAAAAATCGCGGTCGTCGTTGGATTTCCATTGGGCGCGCATACGACCGAAGCAAAAGTTTTCGAGACGCAACAAGCGATCACC
>JACQEA010000413.1 GCA_016200825.1 Chloroflexota bacterium
AGCAGCGCATCAATCGAACGCGCGCCCAGCCGCACACTCACCACGATCACAATCAACGCGACCAATAACGCGGCGACCGCATCGGCGCGCACAAACGCGGCGGGCGCGCCAATCACGTCGCCAATTTTGACCAGTCCCAGTCCAATGATCACAACGATCGAACTCCAAATATCGGTGGAAAAATGCAACGCGTCCGCTTCCAGCGCTTGACTATGATATTTTCGCGCGACGCGATCGAGCGCGCGCGAACGCGAAATATCAATTGCGATGGAGACCAGCATAACGACAAACGCCCACGCGTTGGGATCAACGGATTTATTTTCAAAAAATAAGCGATTGATCGCTTCGGAGACGATCCACACGCACGTCAATAACAAAAGCGCGGTTTCTGCGAGCGCGCCAACACTTTCCACTTTGCCGTGACCGTACGGATGGGTATCGTCCGCGGGTTTATCGCTGATGCGCACCGCGAAAAATGTAATGATCGCGGCGGCAAGATCAAGCGACGAATGCGCCGCTTCGGCGAGAATGCCGAGCGAACCCGTCGTCACGCCGATAATAATTTTGAATAGCGTGAGAAAGATCGCCGCGCCAACAGACGACGCCGCGACGATTCCTTTTTCGCGCGCCTGAATTTTTCGTTTGGATTCACTCACGCGTACCTCTGAAATAAAAACACCTCTTCCGTTTTGATGGCGGAAGAGGCATATTAAAATTCACGCGTTGGACTAACCTGTCAGCCCCAGATCGAATCATTGGTCGTGCCACGCGCTCTGCCGGTCTCATCGCGCAATACTCCGCGTGAATCTACGCGCGATGATAGCATAAGAGAATAGACGTGTCAAAGAAATGTGTGCTATAATCGCGTCCGCGTCTATGAAACTTTTCGCTTGGTCAGTCGTGTTATTGAATAGCATCCGCAAGGCGGCACGATGATGCCGTTAGCGGACGAATTATTGTTACAACAATTCAAGGCGGGCGACGCGCGCGCGTTTCGCGCGTTGGTGGAACGGTACGCGCCCGCGCTCTATCGCGCGGCGGTGCGTTTGGTGCTCGATCCGATGGAAGCGGAAAATGTGGTTCAAGAAACTTTTCTGCGCGTCGTCACATCGCTCGACCGCATCCAATTGAAAAAACCGTTCAAGCCCTATGTGTATCGCATCGCGATCAATCTGTGCTACGATTATGGGCGCAAGAAAAAACCGATTCCGTTCGCGGAATTGGATCGCGCCGCCAAGAGTTCGAGCGAAGAACCGCAAAGTGAAATGATCTTGGACGAGGCGCCCGCGGTGTGGGAATATTTGGAAAAAGAGGCGCTCGCGCACCAAGTCAATTCGGCCATGCAAAAACTTTCCGCGAGTTATCGCGCGGTGATTGTTCTGCGCTACTTTGAAGAATTTTCGTACGAGGAGATCGCGCAGTCGTTGGACATTCCGCTGAATACGGTTCGAACGCATCTGCGCCGCGCCAAACAGGAATTGCGAATGCATTTAGGAAAAGAAAATATTTTATCCGCGCGCAACGATACGGATACGACCCCGCGTGTTTATTTGCCCGGCTTGCAATCGGCAAAGGGAAGCTGAAATGCAAGAACCCCATCTGTCCGCAATCGAAATTGAACAAAGCGCGGAAGAAGGCGCGACGTTTTCGCATGTGGCGACTTGCGCGCCGTGTCAGCACCGCGTTGCCCGCGCGAAAAAACTAATCACCGCGCTGCGCGATCAACCGCGCGCGGACACGCCCAACGATCTGGCGCCGCGAATTATCGCGGCGAGTGAATTGATGACGCGCTGGCGTTCCGCGCGACGCGCCAGCATTCCGGAGATGACCGCGGCGACCGCGTTTACTGTTTTGGTTGCCATCGCGCTCGTGTGGAATTTTTTCGGCGCGTTGGAACAAAATGGCACGCTGGATTTTTTCGATTTATTAGCAAGCCCCGAACTCATCACCGCCTATTTTTCGGATTATCTCCTCGCGTTGTTTGAAACTTTGCCCCTGGTAGAATTCGCCTTAGCCAGTTTGGCGGTAATGTCCGTCATCGTGTTCGCGCGGCAATGGATTGAATTGGTTGAATCCCGCATTTCATTTCCGGCGCGCTCAGCTACCCGGCGCAACTGAGTCATCGAAATCCAACACCCTCTTCCTGGACGTGGATACAAAAAACTTTTTTCCAACGGATAATAATTTTTTTTGCAACCACCCCTTGAAATTTCATTTGTTTTTAAGGCGGGGTTAATGCAAAGCAAATCATCGCGTGCCATCCTCATCGCGTTGGGTGCGATTCTAATCACCGCGCTTGTTGCGGGGGCAGGATTTTTCATTGAGCAGAGTAACGGGCAAGTAAAACCGTTTATCAAACCCGATTTGCGCGCCAGCGGCACCAAAGAACCGCACGGTGCAGCCGGATCAATCCAAAAAATCGAAGGGCAGACCCTGTACATCCAAACGCGCGATGGCAAAGCTCAAATTATTTTGATCGATTCGGAAACGCGGATTGAGAAGAATCAGAAAATGATTGGGTTGAGCGATCTAAAAGAAGGCGATTCGATTCTCGTTGTCGGATCGCCGGCCGTGGACGGGATGATCACCGCGCGCATGGTGCGCGTATTGGATCGCATGTCGTTTCCAAAATATTTACACGGTCTGCCCGATCAACCCAAATGTATCAGGAGGACATAGATGAATCGCAAGACGATGCTGATCGGCGGCGCGGTTGGTCTTGTGGCGCTGGTGGGTCTAGGATTTTTTCTCACGCGCGGATCAAGTGGAACAGTTGCGAGCGCATCCACCACCGTGCGCGCTCAAGATGCAACCGTAACGCGCGGCACGCTCGTCGCAACCGTGAACGCGGCCGGAAATATTTCCGCGCCCAAAAGCGCGTCGCTCGCGTTTCAATCCGCAGGCCGCGTTGCCAAAGTGAATGTCGCGGTTGGCGATTCAGTCAAAACAGGACAAGTGTTATTGGAATTAGACCTGACCGATTTGAATCTGTCGTTGAAAAATTCGCAAGCGAGTCTCTCCAGTTCGCAAGCAAATTTCGATTCAGCGAAATCTAAAAACGCGCAAAATCCAAATCAACTGATTGTCGCCAAATCTCAGTTAGACAAAGCCGCGATCACATTGCAAAAAGCGCAGGGCGATTACAACGCGATCGCTTGGCGCGGTGATGTGGGGATGACCTCGCAAGCCGCCGCGTTGCAAACGGCGACGATTGATTATCAATCCGCGCTCGCGAATTTCAATCAAACTGCCGCGACTATAAATGACACCGCGCTCCGTCAAGCCCAAGCCTCGCTCGATCAGGCGCAAGTTTCAGTAGATCAAGCCGTGCGTAATATCGAGAAAGCGAAAATTATCGCGCCGTTCGATGGAATCGTTTCCGCGGTGAATTTGAATGTCAACGATACGGCCGGCACGAATGCCGCCGCCGCCGCAATCGTTGACTTGTCCAGCTTGCAAGTGCGCGTCACACTTTCCGAAGTGGATATCGCGAAAATAAAAACCGGTCAAAC
>JACQEA010000037.1 GCA_016200825.1 Chloroflexota bacterium
GTATTTGAATTTTCTAATCACAACGGAAGGATTGATCGCGATTGCCGCGTTGATTCAAGCCGCGCGAATTGTCCGGGCGCGCGAGGCGCGCGGAATTATTTTGCTTTCGTTTGCGCTGTTGTATTACGTCTTTATCAATTTATTCAACGTTCGAAATGATCGCACCATCTTGCCGGTCTTGCCATTCTTGCATCTCCTCGCCGCGCTATTTATCATGGCGACGTACGATTTCTTCAAAGCTAACGCGCGATTTGCGCGCCGCGCGTTCGTCGCCGCGAGTGGATTGATCGCGCTGATAATCATTGTTCCCATCTCCAACGCGTTTGCGTCCGACGCGCGGCTAACACAAACTGATGCGCGCGATTCAGCGCGCGTGTGGCTCGCCGCGAATTTGCCGCCGGGTGCGCGCGTCGTCGAGGAAGCGTACACGCCGTATCTCGATACGCAACGATTTGTCGTGCAAGGTTTGGATTCGCTGATTGATCGCGATGCGGACTGGTTCGCGCAAAATGGATTTGAGTACGTGATCGCGGGTCAAGGCATGTATGGGCGTTTTTACGCGGAGCCGGAACGGTACGCGCAATTTGTCGAGCGGTACAATAAATTTTTTGCGCGCTATGCGGAATTCAAACGCTTTGATGAGAACGGAGTTGTGATTCGCGTTTTTAGAACGAACGCGCAATTGCCATCGCAGCGCGTTGCGGCGCGCTTTGGCAATTATGGCGAGATTATCGAATTGGTCGGTTATGATGCGAGCGTTGCGCCGCGCGATAGAGCTGGAAATTCGCGTGCTGGGCGAAGGTGACGAAGAAGGAGAAAAAAATCGCGGCGATTTATTTCAAGGCAAAGGTTGGCAACGCGGAATGTTTTTTATTGATGACACGATTTCACTTTCAAGACTAACTGCGCGCCCGCCGTATCGCGTTCAAATCAATGTGATTCAATCTCGATTTAGTTATGCCTTGCCCGCGTGGAATTGGACGCAAGAAAATATTTCGCCCGTACTGTTGAGCGCGATCAATTGATCGCGTGAATCAATAGGAGCAACGATGGCAGACAAATTTGAATTGCGCTGTTACGCGTATCTTGATCGAATGCAACCGCAATACGCCGCGTTCGTCGGTACAATTACGCAAGGTGATTTGCCGGTCGAAGGGATGGCGGATTTGTACATCGAGGTTGCGCCGGGCAACGAAGTATTTCGTTTAGTAGATATTGCGGTCAAAGCAACTCAAGCGAAACCGGGCGCGCAACTAGTCGAACGCGAATTTGGGATGTTTGAAATCCATTCGTTCGAGCAAGCCGAAGTGATCGAAGCCGGTAAAGTAGTTTTGGATCGGCTCGGTTTGAAAGTAAGCGATCGCAAAAAACCAGAGATCGCGTCGGTGCAAGTGATTACGAATGTTGATCCGTACATTCTCGAATGCGCGCCCGCGGCGTACATTAATCTCGCCGCGAATGAAGCTGAAAAATATGCGAACATCAAGATCATTCACATTTCATCCGTCGGGCGATTTGGCAGAATGTGGCTGTCGGGCAGTGAAGCGGAAATTCTCGCGGCGAAAAAAGCGGCGACGCAAGCACTCGAAGCTATTGAAGGTGTATGAGAAAAAAAGAAATGACGAATGAGAAATGATGAATGAGAAATGACGAATGAGAAATGGTGAATTGCAAGTGATTACGGACTAATGACTAACGACTAATGACTAATGACTAGCGACTAGTGACTTTTTATTCTCTCCTATGCCAAAAACTATTTACACCGATCGCGACATTGACGATCTCGCGCGGCGCGGCGTAAAAGAACTCGCCGTGAGCGACGATGTTTATCTCACCGATCTGGCGCGTGAACGCGCAGAAAGAGTCGGAATGGTTTTGCGCGCAACGCCCAACACAATTACAAAATCAGAAAACAGGGAAGCAAATCCATCGCGCGATAATAATGAACAGGTTGTGAATCAAGTGAAGGCAGCCGTGATTGCGAAATTGGGCGCGGAGGTGGACGCGGCGATGATCGAGCGCATCGTGCGGCGCGTGGTGGAGCAGTTATGATTTTGGGCCGCGTGGTCGGGGAAGTGATCGCGACGATCAAAGACGAATCGCTCGCCGGACAAAAACTTTTGCTCACTCAACTTTTGAACGCGCAACGCGAACCAATTGGTCGCCCGCAAGTTGCGATTGAAACGGTCGACGCGGGGATCGGCGATTTTGTTTTTCTCGTTCGCGCGCGTGAAGCATCGCTCGCGACTTTTCCAATTGTTGGACCCGTTGATCTCGCGATTATTGGCGTAGTGGATCACGCCGACGCGCTTGACCATGTCGAATTGGAATTACCGTTTGGTTATTCACAATTCACGTAACAGGCTTTATTCAGAAATGAAAATCTCACCGCAAAGAACGCAAAGAACGCTAAGAATATTTACAATTCCAACATCCCAAATCTGATTTCAAATGATCATCGGCAAAGTAATCGGTACGATTGTTTCAAGTGTTAAACATCCAACGTACAATGGTTGGAAAATTTTGCTCGTTCAACCTCTGCATTTGCCGGGCGAACCCGCGGACGACGCGTTTATCGCGGTGGACGCCGCGCGCGCGGGAGTTGGCGATACGGTTTTGATTTGTCAAGAAGGAAATTCAACGCGCCAAGTGTTAGGCGATCCTAACGCGCCGGTGCGCTCGTCAATTGTTGGCGTAATTGATTCCGTGAATTTGAATTCGTGACCGTAGGAGTGCGCGATGACAACCCAACTCACCGAACAAGATATTAGCAACATTGTGCAACAGGTTCTTTCCGAATTGAAAACGCGACAAAATCCCGCGACCGTTGCGCCTGCGCAGGTCGGCGTTTTCAACGACGTTACTTCCGCCGCAACTGCCGCGCAGCGCGCGCAAAAATTATGGATGGCGTTGCCGCTCGAAAAACGCAAAGAAGTGATCGCACATGTGCGCGAACGCTTGCGCGAGAACGCGCAGGTGCTTGCGTGGGCGGCGTGGCGCGAGACCGGGTTGGGTCGCTACGAAGACAAGATCGAAAAAAATTTGCTGAATATAAATAAAGTGCCGGGGATTGAAGATTTAGAACCGATGGCGTGGAGCGGTGATCGCGGTTTGACGGTGATGGAGCGCGCGCCGTTTGGCGTGATCGGTTCAATTACGCCGACGACGAACCCAACCGCGACGGTCATCGGCAACGCGCTCGCGATTATCGCGGGCGGCAACGCGGTGGTTTTTAATCCGCATCCCAGCGCGAAAGAATGTTGCGCGCGCGCGATCGTTACGATCAATCAAGCGATTATCGAAGCGGGCGGTCCCGCGAATTTGGTGACGGGCATCGCGAATCCTACGATTGAGAGCGCACAAGAATTGATGAAACATCCGGGCACCGCGCTGACGCTCGTGACCGGCGGCGGCGAAGTGGTGAAGGTCGCGATGAGTTCCGGCAAGCGCGCGATTTGCGCGGGTCCCGGTAATCCCCCGGTCGTCGTGGATGAAACCGCGGATTTGGAACTGGCGGCGAAAGGCATTATCAAAGGCGCGTCGTTCGATAATAATATTATTTGCACCGACGAAAAAGTTTTAGTCGTCGTCGAATCGGTCGCGGATCAATTGATCAACAATTTGCGCGGGCTCGGCGCGCGCATTTTGACGAGCGATGAATTGCAGCGCCTCGAAAAAATAATTTTCTCTGAAACGCCCAAACTAAATCATCACACTGGGCTAAACAAAAAATTGATCGGACAAAATCTTTCCGTGATTTTGAAAGAGATCGGCGTAACGGTGGGCGATGAAGTGCGTTTGGGTATTGCGCAAGTGCCGCGCGAACATACGTTGGTGTGGACGGAACAAATGATGCCGGTCTTGCCGCTGGTGCGCGTCAAAAACGCGGACGAGGCAATTGATTTCGGACTCGCGGCGGAAGGCAATCGCCGGCACACCGCGGTTATTTATTCGCGCCAACTCGATAATCTAAGCCGAATGGCAAAAGAATCGAACGTTTCGATTTTTGTAAAGAATGGTCCCAATCTCGCGGGCTTGGGCTACGGCGGCGAAGGTTTTTGTTCATTCTCGATTGCAGGAACAACTGGCGAAGGAATGACGCGCCCGCGTACCTTTACGCGCGAGCGGAGATGTACGCTGGTGGATTCGTTTAGGATTGTGTAAGTGAGGGAGCGCTATGAAACCAAAAAAAAATCTAGAGAGTAAATTGAAAACGAAAAAATCGCGCGCAATAAAAGAGCGCGCGGCGCAATACAAAACTCGCGTTCGAACTCGCGAACGCACGGTTCGTTATCCACCAATTCCAATTAAACCCGAAGAGTGGGAAAAATATCCAGGTGAGTACTTTGTGTTTTTCAAAGACCAGATTCTCGGGCATGGTCACGATTTAGATCGAATCCTTGAAACTATTGAGAAAGACTTTGGTAAGACGCAAGAGCAAGTAACCCTATTCAAAGTTCCGATGGCAAGACACAAAATCCTATGAAGACTGTCGCTACATTCGAGTACTTGCCGCGTTTGGATAGTGACTTTGGATTTTCATACGAAACAAAAATTACGGTTACATTTGTTCACAAGGCGCGTCGCCTTGAAACCATCGCGTTCTTGGATTCAGGCGCAGACATTACTGTGTTGCCGTATCGCATTGGAGCGCGTCTTGGTTTGATTCTGTCTGAAGGAAACAAAATCGAATTTGCAACAGCCACTGGAAATAGATTTGTTTTAAGTGTTCATCAAATTGGGCTAAAGATCGGCGAAAGCGATTTTGCAATTGTGCGAATCGGTTGGGCGCAGACAGATGAGGTTGAAATGCTCATCGGTCGCCTCGATGTGTTCAATCACTTCACTTTTGAATTCAATCACAACAAACAAGAAATTCGCGTCAAGCAATGACTAGAGGTTGTCTCAAAATGGCGACTGGCAAGATCGCTTCCTCTAGAACGCTCAAATTCCCCGACAATTTTCTCTGGGGCACTGCAACCGCCGCGCATCAAGTTGAAGGTGGCAACGCGAACAACGATTGGTGGGATTGGGAACAAATCCCCGGCAAAATAAAAAACGGCGATGACTCTGCTGTCGCGTGCGATTGGTGGCGCAGCGCGCGTTATCACGCTGATTTCGATTCCGCGCGCGATCTCAACACCCGCGCGCATCGTCTCTCAATCGAATGGTCGCGGATTGAACCGCGCGAAAATGAATGGAGCGCGGACGCGTTTGCGTTTTATCGTCGCGTCTTGAGCGCGTTACGCGCGCGCGGAATGACACCGCTCGTCACGTTGCATCATTTCACAAACCCGCGCTGGCTCGCGCAAATGCGCGGTTGGGAAAATTCACGCGTGATTGAATTGTTTGAACGGTACGTGACAGAGGTCGTCAAAGAATTGGGCGACCTCTGCGATTTCTGGGTGACGATTAACGAGCCAACGGTTTATGTTTTCGCGGGATACATTAGCGGCGCGTGGCCGCCCGGCAAAAATAAATTTGCGCTCGCGATGCGCGTGGGAGAAAATTTGTTGCGCGCGCACATCGCCGCGTATCGCGCGATTCACGCGCGGCAGCCCAGCGCGCGCGTTGGAATCGCGAATAGCATCACGCCGCTCCAGCCCGCCAATTCTGATTCCGCGATCAATCGCGCGCTCGCGC
>JACQEA010000403.1 GCA_016200825.1 Chloroflexota bacterium
CACCGTCACGTCCGCGCCGTACGCGCGCCACACGTACGCAAATTCCATTCCAATCGCGCCCGCGCCCACGATCACGACCGGCGACGGCAATGCTTTAAGAAACAACGCCTCGCGATACGCGATCACATCTTTGCCGTCTATCGGCAAGCCCGGAATCGAAATCGCGCGCGCGCCGGTCGCGAGAATAATGTTCTGGGCTTGCAATGTCTGCCCGCCCTTTTTTAATTCCACGCGATTGCTTGCAGTTAAAATTGCCTCGTCCATAAAAACTTGAATTTTATTTTTCTTCATCAAAAATTCAACGCCCTTGACGAGACGATTCGAGACGACGCGACTGCGATCAATCGCCGCGCCAAAATCGGCTTTGAATTTTTCCACTTGGATGCCGTACTCTTGCGCGTGATTGAAGATGTCCACCACTTGCGCGTTCCGAATCAACGCTTTGGTCGGAATGCAACCGACGTTCAAACAGACGCCGCCTAAAAATTCGCGATCAACAATCGCGGTTTTCATGCCTAACTGCGCCGCGCGAATCGCGGCGACATATCCGCCGGGTCCCGCGCCGACGACGACAAGATCAAATTGTGTATCTGGCATTTTGTTTCCTCTTTGCATCTCCGCGCTAGAGAACGCACGCTATTGTATTCCGGCGCCGCGATTTGGTCAAATAAAAAACGGCAGAGAAAAAAATCTCTGCCGTTTGCGATGCGAACAATTTATTTTTTCGCCAACCCGTATTGATAAACCGCCCACGCGACGATTGCGCCGACAGCGGGTCCGACGAAATAAACGACGAGATCGCTCAAGTGATTCGATGCGAGCGCGGTGCCGAAGTAACGCGCGGGGTTCATCGCCGCGCCGGTCAACGGTCCGCCCGCGAGAATGTCCATCGTTAGCACGAGACCGATGGCGAGTCCGTGAAATCCTTTTGTCGCGCGATCATCCACTGCCGTCATATAAATCGTCAGCACGAGAAAGAATGTGAGGATCGCTTCCACGAGAATTGCCAACGATAAGGAAATCACTTTGGGATCGAAATTCGGAGTGCCCAGAAATCCGGTTGCTTTGGACGCGTCGCCAAAAATCGTGAGCAGAGCAAAACCCGCGACGCTCGCGCCGATAAATTGCGCGACCCAGTACACCATCGCGCGATTCCATTTCAATTGCTTGCCCAGCGCGAGTCCCAGTGTGACCGCGGGGTTGACGTGCGCGCCGCTGATAGCGCCGAGCGCGTAGATCATAATCATTAGCGTCAGCCCATGCGCGAATGCGACGCCGGTCAAATCGGCTTTGCCGTTCGCAATCGCCGCCGCGCCGATGAACGTAAGCGCGAACGTACCGATGAATTCCGCGAGCGCTTGCTTCATTGCTGTACTCGACATTGAAAACCTCCGCCGTGAGATTAGGAATTGGATGTTAGTTGTTAGAAATTGGAAATTCAAACTTTTAAATCTTATTCCGGTCGTTTGAAATAATATCCGACGCCGTGCTCGGTCAAAATATATTTTGGATGCGCGGGATCTTCTTCAACTTTGTTGCGGAGATAACTAATATAGACGCGCAGATATTCCGTTTCACCTCCATACTCGGGTCCCCATACTTTGCGTAATAAATCCGCGTGCAACATCACGCGTCCCGCGTTGCGTACCAATTGCGATAATAACTTGTACTCGGTCGGGCCCATTTTGACATCTTTGTTTTTGACCGTGACGCGGCGCGCTTGAAAATCCATCGCGAACTCGCCGCTCACAAACGGCGGACGCGCCATCACATCTTCGCTCTGCGAGGCGCGGCGCAACACCGCTTCGACGCGCGCGAGCAATTCATGCACACTGAACGGTTTGCGCACGTAATCATCCGCGCCCAGATGCAGACCTTTCACCACATCCACTTCTTGATCTTTGGCGGTCAAGAGAATTACCGGCACGGCAGAAAATTCCCGGATCTTTTGCAAAACGTCAAAGCCGTCCATGCCCGGCAACATAATGTCGAGGATGATGAGATCGGGTCCTTCTTTTTCCGCCATTGCCAAACCGGTGGGACCATCCAGCGCGGCGATAACTTTGTAATGCTGCGCTTCCAAATTTGTGCGCACGAGTTTGACGAGATGGGGTTCGTCGTCAACGACTAGAATTTTTGCGGGACGCATTACCTTGCCTTTCTCATCCCAAATTATAACAGAGGTGACGAGCAGGGTCAAAGAGTCTTTTGGATAGAGCCGCGCGACGGCGCGCGAAAATAATCGCGGAAAAATTATCTTTGCCTCGGCGCGTTTGCGAATATTACCACCTAGTGCTATAATTCAAAATGAACGCGCGAGTCCTCCAATCAAGGAGATCGAATATGACCGAAGGTACGATGTGGAGTTCGTCCATTCAATTTGTCGAGAATGATGATGCGTGGGTTGATGAGCAGGTTCGCAAATCTGTTTTGGTCACGCCGTTAAACAAAGTTGTAGATGCGCTCGACAAAATTTATAATTGGGGACGCAAATCGTCTGTGTGGCCCGCGCAGTTTGGTTTGGCCTGTTGCGCGATTGAAATGATCTGCACCGCGGCCGGACGTTTTGATATTGATCGGTTTGGAATGGGATTATTCCGCGCCTCGCCGCGCCAAGCCGATTTGATGATCGTCTCCGGTACGGTTACGAAAAAAATGGTTCCCGCGATTGTGCGCCTCTACAATCAAATGCCCGAACCGAAATATGTTCTCGCGATGGGCGCGTGCGCGACCGCGGGCGGTCCGTTCAAAGAAGGATATAACGTCGTCTCCGGCATTGACAAATTTTTGCCGGTGGATGTGTACGTTCCCGGTTGTCCGCCGACGCCGCAAGCATTGTTGAATGGCTTGATGACTCTGCAAGCCAAAATCGAGCGCGAAACATTGCGCGAGGCGCGCTGGTACACTTCCGGCAGTGGCGAACAAGTTCCCGAACCAATCCTCGGTCCAGATATTTATGATCCGCGTCGCGTCACGGAAATCAATGACTTGCAAACTCATCCCGAAAAACAAAACGCGCGTGCGATCAAAATAAAAACCAAAGCCGAAATCCAAGCCGAAGCGCGCGCGAAGGAAACCGCGCCCGCGCCTCCCGCGCCACCACCTGCAACGCCGCCCGAACCTTCCAGTTAGTTTCGCGCAATTCGAACGCTGAGATCTTTTTCCGGCGAAACTCTTTTTTTCAAACGGAGTTCTCTGAATGTCCTCATCTGCTCCCGAACAATTGCCCTCGACTAAAATGAACGATCCGCAAGTGATTGCCACGCGCATCGCGGAAAAATTTTCCGACGCGGTGGAATCGTCCAGCGCGACGGGCATCGTCGTCAAAAGCGACCGACTGCAAGACGTCGCGCGTTTTTTGCGCGATACGCCCGATCTCAAATTTAATTATCTCAACAACGTCACTAGTGTAGATTGGCCCGACAAATTTGAAGTGGTGTATCATCTGACCGCGATCGAACGCGGCGGACCTCCCATCACGTTGCGCGTGAATGCGAACAAACAAGAGCCGGTCGTGCCATCGCTCGTTCCAGTTTTTCGCGCCGCCGATTTTCAAGAACGCGAAGTGTACGATATGATGGGCATTCGCTTTACCGGACATTCCAACTTGCGCCGCATTTTGATGTGGGAAGGATTTGAAGGTTATCCTCTGCGCAAGGATTACAAAGAACCG
>JACQEA010000404.1 GCA_016200825.1 Chloroflexota bacterium
CCGAAAACGCGGCAAGACCTCGCGGGCAAGCAAACGCGCGTGCGCGATCATTTTTTCCACGCTGTCGCCCATAAACACGATAATCAAATGCTCAATTCCTAACGCGCGATACGCTTCGATATCTTGCGCCGCTTCTTCCACGCCGATGCGCAAGCGTTTGCGCGGTGACCCATCGGGTCCTTGAAACTCAATCGGCAATTTGCCGGTCGGATCTGTTTCGACGCGCGCGGAAAATGTAAACGCGCGACCGTTTAATAGCGGACGAATCATTTCGATTACTTGACGCGTGCGCGCGGGCGATGAACCCGTGACGTGCCAACCATCGCCCAAACGCGCCGCGCGCTTTGCCGCCGCGTCGCTATTGCCGCCAATCCAAATGGGAATGCGCGCTTGATGTGGCTTGGGTGAAAAAATTGTTTGGTTGAATTTGTAAAATTTTCCGTCGAATGCCGGTTGGTCTTGCGTCCACAACGCGCGCATAATCGCGATGCCTTCTTCCAACATTTTTCCGCGCTGATGAAAATCCGCGCCGAGAAAATTAAATTCCGCTTCATTCCAACCCGCGGCTACGCCGAGAATCGCGCGTCCTTCGCTCAACGCATCCAGCGCCGCGATTTCTTTCGCGACGATGATCGGATTGCGTTGCGGCAAAACTAAAATCGAAGTTCCCAGTTTGACGCGGCGCGTCATTCCACCAACAAACGCGAGCGTCGCGAGCGCTTCATAAATATTGCCGTACGGAATTTGTTGATGACGCGTCATCAAGACATGATCCGTCACCCACACGGAATCCCAACCATCCGTTTCCGCGCACTCGACCGCGCGCACGATCGCGTCGCGCGTCCCAAGCGCCGCGAAGGTTGGCAGACAAAAACCGAATTGCATACTCAATCCCCGTGATAACAAAACAGGTACACAGAAAAATATTTCCGCGTACCTGTCATTGTCCCAAAATTATTTTATTAGGGCATGTATGCAAAATCTTCGTGCATGATTCGGGAGCGTACGACAGCAATATTTTTCAATGCAATGAACGGCAATAAACCTTTTTGCATACACGCCCTAGATTGCGCGTTCAGTCTGCTTGTCAAACAAATGCACGCGATCCAAGTTGACCATTACTTCCAGCGACGCGCCCGGACGCGCTTGACTGCGCGGATCGACGCGCGCGATGTAATTTTGTTTGCCGCTGACAAGATACAAAAAGATTTCACTGCCCATCGGCTCGAGGACATCAACCGTCGCCTGCACCGGCGCACTCGTTATGCCGGTCGGCGCGAGCGCGCGGTCGTGAATATCTTCGGGGCGGACGCCAAGCACAACGTTTTTGCCGAGATATGCGGCAAGCTTATCGCGGCGGTCTTTGGCGACGGGCAATTTGAATCCGGTAGTTTCAAGTTTCATTTCTTCGCGCGAACCAACAACGGTCGCGTCAAAAAAATTCATCGCGGGACTGCCGATAAATCCCGCGACAAAAGTGTTGGCGGGAAAATCATACAAATGCTGGGGCGTATCGAGTTGTTGCAAAATTCCGTCGCGCATGACCGCGATGCGCGAGCCCATCGTCATTGCTTCCACTTGATCGTGCGTGACGTAGATGAACGTCGTTTGCAAACGCTGATGCATTTTAGAAATTTCCGCGCGCGTTTGCACGCGCAATTTCGCGTCGAGATTGGAGAGCGGCTCGTCCATCAAAAAAACTTTCGGCTCGCGCACAATCGCGCGGCCCAGAGCAACGCGCTGGCGTTGCCCACCGGAAAGTTGTTTGGGTTTGCGATCGAGCAATTCGCCGATGCCCAAAATATCTGCGGCTTGTTTCACGCGCCGATCAATTTCGGGTCTCGGCGTTTTGCGTAATTTCAAACCAAACGCAATGTTATCATAAACGCTCATGTGCGGATACAGCGCGTAGGATTGAAACACCATCGCGATATCGCGATCTTTGGGCGGCACATCGTTCACAACGCGGTCGCCGATTTTTATCGCGCCATCGGTCGCGTCTTCCAGACCGGCGAGCAATCGCAACGCGGTAGTTTTTCCGCAACCGGACGGACCCACGAGAACGAGAAACTCTTTGTCTTTGATATCTAGATTCAGATCGTTGACCGCCGTCACGTCGCCGAATTTTTTAGTCACGTGATCGTACGTAACGTTTGCCATCTTATCTCCCGCTCGCAGATTTTGTTAGCAACTGCAATAAATTCGCGATGGTCGCGCCACAACCTTGGCCTTGCGCGGGCGGTTGCGGTACGGGTTGCGGCGCGGGTGATTGTCCTTGCGCGTTTGTGAACGCGTCAAATACTTGCGCGCGACCTTTGCCTTGCGTGTTCGGTTCGTAACTCAAATCTTTCGCGGTGCTCATCAAAATTTCTTTGATTTGTTGCGGCGACAAACCCGGTTTCGCTTGCAACAGTAACGCGCACGAACCGGCGGCGTGCGGCGTTGCCATCGAAGTTCCGGACGCGGCGGTGTAATAATCGCCTTGCGGACTACCCATCGAAGTGCCTTTCGCGCGCGGCGCGATAATTCCGACGCCGGGAAAACAAACATCGGGTTTCACGCGCCCGTCTTTGGTGGGACCGCGCGACGAAAAATTCGCGATCGCATCGGATTTGGACGACGCGCCGATCGTGATTACATTTTTCGCCGCGCCCGGCGATCCAACCGTTGACGCGCCGGGACCAGAATTTCCTGCCGCGACACATACGACCACGCCGCGATTCATCACCGCGTCACACGTCGTAGAGAGCGCATCGCTTCCATCACTCGCGCCTCCGCCGCCGAGCGATAAATTCAAAACGTGCGCGCGTTGTTGCACCGCCCATTCCACGCCCGCCATCACATCGCTCATATTGCCCGACCCATCGCCGCGCAAAACTTTTGCGGCGATCAACGTACATTCGGACGCAACGCCGCGATATTTTCCATCGCTCGCTTTGCCGGTGCCGCCAATCGTTCCACTCACATGCGTACCGTGCCCACTTCCATCAAAATATCCTTCGCCGGTAAAATCTTTTGTCAGCGCGATTCGTCCGGCGAAATCCGGATGATCCAAATCAATTCCCGTATCAATCACCGCGACCGTGATTCCTTTGCCGGAAAAACCGGCCGCCCATACTTGCGGCGCGCCGATCAACGGCACCGATTCATCGAGCATTGTATGCACGGGCTCATCGAACCAAATCATTTCGACATCCTCGCGTTCGCTCAACGCGCGCACCGCGTCCACTTGAACTGTATGCGCGCTCGCGGGAATTAATCGAAAAGTTTGCAGCGTGTCTAAAATACCGGGCACCATTTCGGCAACCGCGCGCGCGCCCGGTTTGTAACGGACAATCACGCGCAAAGTTTGCGCCGCGCCAAAGCCGCGCACTTGCAAGCGTTCCGCCAACGTGGAATGAATTTTATTTGGATCAGGCATTGATCGTTGCTCCTTGTTGAGATTCTAATTCAAAGCGTATGCACAACTTTATCTTCTTCCATCGAAACAACCCAGGGTTCGCGCGCGAGCGCGAGCGCGTCGGACGCGGCGGCTTGAATCGCGACGCCGGAAATAAGCGAGTACGTGTGACGGATCGTGATGCCGCGTGATTCAAGATGCGCCGCGTGATTGCGGGGATCGTCCTGCGTGCGAACAATTAGATTGACGGTAGCCGATGGATTTTTTTCAAGCCTGACGCGCAGTTCATCCAAGATTTCCATTACCGACCGTATCCTTTCTCAACAGCAATTTTATCTTAACACAGATAAAGTGACAAATCAATCCTAGATTCAATTAAGAGTGGCTCATTGAGCAGAGATCAAATTTTTGCGCGGGGATCAAGTAATATTGTCATGCTGAGCGAAGCGAAGCATCTCGTTGACTCGTTTGTTTTCATAGCGCACAACAAGATTCTTCGCTCCCGTTGGTCGCTCAGAATGACATTGTAACTTTTCTTTTTTGCAGGAATAGGTATCTCTTTGAGTTTAGCTAGTCCTTTCTATTTGCCAAGAACGAATCACGCGGCTATAATTTGTTCGCATCGAAAAAGGAG
>JACQEA010000405.1 GCA_016200825.1 Chloroflexota bacterium
CTTGATGATCGCGTTGATCGGCATCACGTACCAAATGCTCGGCACGTTGCTGGAAAAATATTTTCCCGCCGACAATGAAGAGGTGCGCGCAAAATTGATCAGCGGCGTGACCGGCAACGTGACGATGGAAACAAATAAACGGATGTGGGATCTCGCGCAAATTGTCAAACAATCGCGCGCGCTGAGCGCGCTGGTGCGCCAAAGTGATTTCGGCGCGGGCAGACAATTGGCGCAAAGTGAAGAGGGGCGCGCGTTTTTGCGCGAGCTGGATCACTTTCTCGCCGAATTCGGGCATCGCGAAATTCGCACCGACATTATTTATCCGACGTGGGGTGAAGACCCCGCGCCGGTGTTATCGTTTATTCGCGGGTATCTAGACGCGAATGAAAATTCAAGTCCGCATCGGCAACAAGCGCGCCTCGTTCAACAACGCGAAGAATTAGCGCGCACGGTTCAAGCGCGTTTGCGCCGCGATTTGCGCGGACGGTGGTTGATCGCGCCGTTGTTCAATTGGGTGTTGAGACACACGCAGACGCACACGCGCGAACGCGACACGATGCATTTTGAATTGACGCGGCTCTTTCCGTCGTTCCGCCGTTTGTTGAAAGAGTTGGGCGCGCGCTGGAGCGCGCGCGGCGAAATCGAACAATGGGACGATGTCTTTTATTTTTCGCTCGATGAACTGGCGCACGCGGCGGATCAACCGCGCGATCTGCGCGCGCTGGCGCGGACGCGGCGCGCAGAATTTCAAGCGAGCCAAAAACAAATCGCGCCCGGAATTATTCGCGATGGTGTTGCGGTTGACGATGCGCCCGCCCCAACTGAAAATGCGGCGGGACAATTCACCGGCATTGCGGGCAGTCCGGGCAAAATTACCGGCAGCGCGCGCGTCGTGCGCGGTCCGAACGATTTTGCGAAATTACAAACGGGTGAAATTTTAATCGCGCCGATCACCAATCCGGTGTGGACGCCGCTGTTCGCGATCGCGGGCGGACTCGTTGTCGAAGTCGGCGGCATTTTATCGCACGGCGCGATTGTCGCGCGCGAGTACGGAATTCCCGCGGTCATGTCCGTGCGCGGCGCGACGCAAATCATTCGCGATGGTCAACGCGTGACGGTAGATGGAAATCGCGGCGTGGTTGTGATTGAAAATTAATTTTGACCACAGAGGCGCAGAGGACGCAGAGAAAACTTGAAGCATTGTCATTGCGAACACGTTCGCTTCGCTCAGTGTAAACTCCGCGAAGCAATCCCCTTGAAACTTGGGGATTGCTTCGTCGCAAACTGCGCTCCTCGCAATGACATTTGTTAATTCATTTTCTTCGCGTCCTTCGCGGTGGAATTTTTTTTAATGAATGTGATTGCGCTCGCGCTTGCCTGTTATCTGCTCGGCTCGCTTCCGGTCGCGTGGATCATTACAAAATTTTCTACGGGACGCGACTTGCGCGCGCTGGGAAGCGGCAACGTCGGCGTGATGAACATCGCGCTGTCGGTTCATCGCTGGGCGGGCGTTATTGTTTTTGTCGCGGAATTATTGAAAGGCGCGCTCGCCGTCATTCTCGCGCGCGCGGTGAGCGGCGAAGAAATCGCGATTGGATTGGGCGCGCTCGCGGCGATCATCGGCACGCGCGCGCCGATTTGGTTGCAGTTCAAAGGCGGGCGCGGCAACACCGCTGCGATTGGCGCGATGCTCGCGTATTCGTGGCTCACATTTATTTTGCTTTTTGCCGCGTGGCTCGCCGCGCGATTTGGATCGCGCAATAATTTTTTTGCGACGCGCATCACGTTGCTCTTGACGCCGATCATATTTGGCATCGTCGTTCAATCGTGGTACGCGGTTTTATTTGGCGCGCTGTTCAGTTTGATCTTCGCGACCGCGCATACGATTGCGACTGACGATCATCTTTTGATCAAACAACAATTTCCAAATCTATGGGCGTTTATCTCCGCGCCGCCGCGAAAATAATTTGCTTCACCTATTACCCAATAGACTTTATTCAGAATAAAAAATCTCACCGCCAAGAACGCCAAGAAAAAAACAAACGGAAAAGATTTATTTTTCTCTGCGGACTTGGCGGTAATAAATATTTCGCATAAAGTCTAATCGCGTTTTTGCCATTCTTGCCAAAACCGATTGAAACATTCCATCTCGCGCACGCGTTCACGCGGCGGATAACTCGCGAACGCTGGAAATGTTTCATCGCGCGCGAGCGATGGATGCACCGCGAGTTCAACCGTGCCGGGCAAACGCGCGCAGAATTCTGCTTGGGCGCGCGGCGAATAATTCATTTGATAGTACAACGCCGCCACATAATCGGGAATTTGGCGATTAGATGATTCGGCAATTTGCGTTTGCAAAAATGGATTGAACGGCAACGCGGTGCGCGACACGCGATATTCCCGCACCCACGGCACGCGATATTCGCGCGCGAGTTTGAAAACGATTTCGCGCAGAGACGGCAACAAATGAAAGTGCATGTGCGTCGAGAGATGCGCGGGCTGAATGGTGGCGGCGGTCAACACGCGGATTTGCGCGTCGAGTTCATTCTCAACGGCGCGCAAGAAATTTTCCGTCGGCGCGAGCGCGCGCACGACGAGACGCGCGTAGGGCAGAAAATAACCATTCGCAAATGTGAGGGGAAAGTTTTCTAAAAATGTTCGCGCGCGGCCTTCGGTTAGATTCAGATGCGCGCCGATTTGAAAATTGGGTTCAGCGCGAAAAAGATCGAGCGCGTGGCGCGCGGCGGGAAAATTCGTCATCACACTCGCGTGATGTGCCATCCCGCGCCGATGCAAATTCAACGCGGCGTGATTGATTCCCTCCGAGAGACCGCAATCGTCGCACGTGACAATCAAACGCGCCACTAACGTCCTCCGTTTGCATTTGAATTTCCTTCCGCGAATTTTGCCGCGCGAATTTCTTCCGCGAATATTCCCGCGTACTGAAAAACGTACAATCCGCCTTCGATGCTGACCGCGTAAATCAATCCATCGCGCACGATGGGATAACTCCACAACTCTTCCGCGCCCGCGCGATAATTCGCGAGCGCGCGCGGATGCGCGGCATCGCTTACATCGAGCGCGTAAAGTCCGCCCGTGTACCAGGTGAGCAGAATAATATTTTTGAACGTGAGTGGATTGTGGGACGTGAAAATTCCAGCATCGCAACCATCCAAGTTTTCTGAAACTTTGAACTCACCCGCGATTTTCAGTTGGGTTTCGTTTGCAATATCAACCACGCGCAACCAGCCAAAGGGACAGGAATAATTTTCATCCGTGAGAATCACCAAGCGGCGCGCGGGAATTGAAACCGCGCTGTGGGTTGAAGAGTTGGCATATGGCAGATGGCTGATGGCGCTCAAAGTCGGATTTGATTTGCTTTCCGCAATCTCGGATGAATCAGCGATCAACAATCCCGCGTCCCACGCGGCAATGAACGCGCGCGTGCCATCATCCAAAACCGAAAGTGAATGAACTACCACGCCAAGATTCCATTCGACAACGCGCGTCGGTCGCGCGGGATCAGACAAGTCTATCACTTGCAATCCGTTCGCGGCGGAAAACAGCGCGACGAACGCGAGCAATCGCGCGGGGCGTTGGGGATCGCGCCACAGAAAAAATTCGTGCGGCGCAACAACGCCGAAATCAAACGCCGCGATAAATTTCGGCGCGCGGCAATCGCGAATGTCGTACAGATGCAAACCATTCGCGGCGCGTTGGTTCGCGCCGAGATCAATCGTCATCACGATGAGCAAATTGAGATCGCTGACCGCGCGTAATTCGCGCGCGTCCATTCCGCGCGCGAGTGTGACGCGCCCAATTAGTGTTGGCTGAGTTGGATTTGAAATATCGAGAACCGCAATGGGCTGCGCGCCGCCGCGACTGCCGAC
>JACQEA010000411.1 GCA_016200825.1 Chloroflexota bacterium
ATTTCCCTGTAATTTGATCTTGCCCTTTTCGACAATTCCCTTAAAAGTAGTAACACGCATAATACTCTCCTTACTCTCTAATTAACTCAAGTTGCCACCTTGAGAATAGAATCCCTTTGTCATTCTGAGCGAAGCGAAGAATCTTGTTATTCTTATGAGATTCAAGTTCATTATTGCGTCAACAAGATTCTTCGGCGCGAAACACGCGCCTCAGAATGACATAGTAGCAACTTGAGTTAATTATATCATCGCGTTCAAGCAGAATCAAACTTCCGTCACGACCGGGATCACCATCGGTCGGCGTTTAGTTTGCGCGTACAGAAATTGACTCAACACATCTTTTAATTTCGCGCTCTGCCCCGCGCCGCGCGCGCCGTTGCTCAGCGTTTCGATAATTATTTGCTTGGTGCCTTGAATCAAAACTTCCGCGGCTTGCGTGTACACAAATCCATGCGTGATAATTTCGGGACCGAAAACAATTTCGCCCGTGTGCGCGTCCAACGTAACGAGCGCGACTAAAAATCCGTCTTGCGAAAGATGATGCCGATCGCGCAACACGGTGGTGCCAACATCACCGATGCCTAATCCGTCCACCAACACATCGCTCGCGGCGACCGCGTTATGTTCCACGTGCGCGCCTTGGTCGTCGAATTCGATCAACGCGCCGTTCTCGACGACAAAAACATTTTCTTTAGGAATTCCGAGCGATTGCGCGAGGCGCGCGTGCAAAACCAAATGCCGATACTCGCCGTGAATCGGAATAAAATGTTGCGGGCGCAAAAGATTGATCATCAATTTTTGTTCTTCGCGGCTCGCGTGCCCGGAAACGTGGACATTCATAAACTCGCTATAGTACACGTCCGCGCCCGTCCGAAATAAATTATTGAGTGTTTGGTTGATCATCTCTTCATTGCCGGGAATTGGCGCGGCGGAAAGAATCACCGTGTCGCCGGGTACGAGCGTCACTTGTTTGTGATCGCGCGCGGCCATGCGCGCGAGCGCGCTCGTCGGTTCGCCTTGACCGCCCGTGCAGACAATCGCGATTTCTTTCGGTTCGTATTTGCGCGCTTGCTCCATTTTGATCAGCGTATTTTCCGGCGCGCGCAAGTAACCCAACTCCATCGCCATTTTCACATTGTCTTGCATCGAACGTCCGACGACCGCGACTTTACGATTAAAGCGCGCGGCAGTGTCAATCACTTGCTGAATGCGCGAAATATTCGAGGCGAACGTCGCGACGATCACGCGCGCTTGCGCGAGCGCAAAGACGCGCGCGAAACTTTCGTCAATCGTTTTTTCCGATGGCGTATGGCCCGGCGAATCCGCGTTCGTGCTATCGCTCAACAACGCGAGCACGCCGCGTCCGCCCAATGCCGCGAGTTTCGCGAAATCGGTCAGTTGTCCGTCAACCGGGCTCGGATCGAATTTGAAATCGCCGGAATGCACAATCGTTCCGCGCGGCGTTGTGATCGCGAGACCAACTCCATCCGGAACGCTGTGACTGACGTGAAATGTTTCGATCGTAAATGGATCGAGTTGAATCGTATCGCCCATTTCAAACGTGCAGAGCGTCGCGTCTTTAAGCAATTTATGCGCTTTGAGTTTAACTTGAATCAAGCCGCGCGTCAGCGGCGTCGCGTAAATTGGAACATTGATGCGCGGCAAAATGTACGGGAGCGCGCCGATGTGGTCTTCGTGTCCGTGCGTGATGATGATCGCGCGCACTTGCTCGCGCCGTTCGAGGAGGTACGCAATATCGGGGATGACGATGTCCACGCCGAGCATATCGGTTTCGGGAAACATCAAGCCCGCGTCCACGACGAGGATCGCGTCGGCGTATTCGACGAGCGTCATATTTTTTCCGATCTCGCCCGCGCCGCCGAGGGGAATGATTTTTAGTTTAGGTTTCAATATTAAAAACCAATTTTAGGACGCTGATAAACGCTGATGAACGCAGATAAAATCAAAAGATAGATTCCGTGTTGATCCGCGTGCATCTGCGTCCAATAATTGAGTTATCCAAACAAACTCAACTGTTGCGGCGGTTTCTCGTCCCTCTTTTTTTCCACCACTTCTTCTTTCAGATTCGCCATCTCGTTAAGAATCTGCGGCACGCGTTTGAAATCTTCTTCCAGCACGCGTTTCAAACTAGGTTGATGCAATGCCGCGGCGGGATGATACATGGGCAAGACAACCAAGTCGCCAAATTTTTTCGGCTTGCCATGAATCGCGGAAATTTTCGCGTCGGGAAACCAGCGCGTCATCGCAAAGCGACTGATCGTGATAATCACTTTGGGTTTGATCAAATCAATTTGCTGATCGAGATACGGCCGGCACGCGTCCATCTCCACCGGAAACGGATCGCGATTTTGCGGCGGGCGGCATTTGATCACATTGCAAATATAAATTTCTGCGCGCTTCATTCCGATCAGCGCGAGCAACTCCTCCAAATATTTTCCCGCCGCGCCAACAAACGGACGACCCTGCCGATCTTCGTGAAAGCCCGGCGCTTCGCCGATCATCATGATCGCGGCATTTTCCGGTCCTTCACCCGGCACTTGGACAATTCGCATTTTGTGCAGACGCGAATCTCATCACACAATTGCGTCAACTCGGACATTCGTTTTCTCCCGCGTCATTCTGATCGCGCGCAAAACAATTTTATATCAGGTGCGCGTTTTTGTCTATCAAACCAGCGCGATTTTTTTGACAGCACAAGTGAATCGGATTAGAGTTCGGCAGAGTTGAAGCAGATGAACGTCGCCATTATCGGCACCGGTAGTTGGGGCACAATGCTCGCGATTTTGCTCGCGCGAAACGGTCACGCCGCGCGTTTGTGGGCGCGCACGGAACAGGAAGCGAATCTATTGAATGCCGAGCGCGAGAATCGCGCGTTCTTGCGCGGCGTCCTCTTTCCCGATGCGCTGATCGTCAGAGCGGATTTACCGCGCGTGCTCGCGGCGAGCGATTTTGTTTTTGTCGTCACGCCCGCGCAACGCGTGCGCGATAACGCGCGCCACATCGCGCCGCATCTTCCATCTCGCG
This sequence comes from Chloroflexota bacterium, assembly GCA_016200825.1. GTDB lineage: Bacteria > Chloroflexota > Anaerolineae > UBA4142 > UBA4142 > JACQEA01. The sequence goes on from JACQEA010000411.1 coordinate 3,046, forward strand.
CGATCGTGGTGAGTTGCGCGAAAGGGATTGAATTGACGACGTTGCACAGCATGAGCGCGGTGCTGGCGCAAGAATTATCGTCCGCGCGCGTGTGCGTTCTTTCTGGTCCCAATCTCGCGCGCGAAATTGCCGCGGGTTTGCCGGCATCGAGTGTTGTCGCGTCCGCGGATTCCGCGATTGCGCGCGCCGCGCAATCTCTGTTGATGTCGCCAACCTTGCGCGTCTATACGCACGATGATGTGCTCGGTGTCGAGTTAGCGGGCGCGTTGAAAAATGTTATCGCGATTGGCGCGGGAATTGTGGATGGATTAAATTTGGGCGAGAATGCCAAAGCCGCGTTCATTACGCGCGGACTCGCGGAGATGACGCGGCTCGGAATAAAATTAGGCGCGCAAGCGATGACGTTCGCGGGATTGGCGGGGCTGGGCGATTTGCTCTGCACGTGTTACAGCGAACATTCGCGCAATCATTTTGTGGGAATGGAAATCGCGCGCGGCAGAGCGTTAGCGGAAATTCAAAAAAGTATGCGCATGATCGCGGAAGGCGTGCCGACCGCGCACGCCGCGCGGCAACTGGCTGTGCGCGAGCAAATTGAAATGCCGATTGTCGAGCAAGTGTATCAAGTGTTGCATGCGGGCAAAAAATTGCGCCACGCGATCATTGATTTGTTGGCGCGCGAAGCCAAGCCGGAAATTTATTGACTTTCCAATTAAACTTTTCAGAAAAAAATCTCACCGCAAAGACGCAAAGAATAAACAATAATACAAGCCATCCACGAAAAACACGAAAGTACACGAACCCCCCGACGATTTTTTCGTGGTTCTTTGTGTGTTTCGTGGATCATTATTATTACGAATAATGCCTATTATGCCCGGAGTTGGTCTAGAAATTTCTTGCGGAATTTCGCAACTTTGGGCGCGACGACCATTTGGCAGTACGGCTGATTCGGATTGTGCGCGAAATATTCTTGGTGATAATCTTCGGCGATAAAAAATTCTTTGAGCGGCGCGACTTCTGTCACGATCGGATC
>JACQEA010000401.1 GCA_016200825.1 Chloroflexota bacterium
GGTGACGGGCAAATGGAAAATCATCGCGCGCTATCGCGCGTTTCACGGCGCGACGATGGGCGCGGGCGCGCTGACCGGCGATCCGCGCCGCTTTGCGGTTGAGCCATCCATTCCCGGCGTGATTCACGTTCACGATCCGTATCGTTATCGTTGCCGCTGGTGCGCGGAACGCGACGCGTGCAATTTGAATTGTCTCAATCACATCGAAGATACAATTCAGTTTGAAGGCGCGCAAAATATCGCGGCGATTATTATGGAGCCGATCACGGGAACCAACGGCATCATCATTCCGCCCGAGGGATATATGCAAGGCGTGCGCGCGTTGTGCGATCGGTACGGAATTTTTTTGATCTTGGATGAAGTGATGAGCGGATTCGGTCGCACCGGCGAATGGTTCGCGGCGCAGCATTGGAATATTTCGCCCGACATCATGACGATTGCGAAAGGATTGACGAGTGGTTACGCGCCGCTCGGCGCGGTGGTGGTGAGTGAAGAGATCGCAAAATTTTTCGATGACAATATTTTATGGACGGGACTGACGTACGGCGCGCATGCGCTCGGGTGCGCGGCGGCACTCGCGTGCATCAATGTTTACAAAGAAGATAATTTGATCGCGCGCGCGCAGGAGATGGGAAAATTTTTGGCGGAAAAAGAAAAAGGGCTAAAGCAAAAGCATCCATCGGTCGGCGACGTACGGCACATCGGCATGTTTTCAATTTTCGAACTCGTGCGCAATCGCGCAACCAAAGAGCCGCTCGCGCCGTTCAACGCGAACGCGGCGCAAATGGAGCGGATGAACGAGGTCAAAAAGTTTTTCAACGCGAACGGACTGTTCACATTTTTTCGCTGGAATACTTTTTTTGTGAATCCGCCGCTGACAATCACGCGCGAAGAATTGCTGGAAGGATTTGAGATTATTGATCGCGCGCTGGAAATCGCGGACGACTATGTTGTCGAATAGTCAGATAGTCAAATAGTCAGTTGGTCAGAAGGCAGTAGGCGGAAAGCGGAAGGCAGAAAAAGTAGACAGTCATCAGTAATCAGGCGCCAGAGAATCCAAAACGGAGGCACAATGAATCATCTCAATCGCGCGGAAGTTTGGAATTTACTTTGCGAGTACACGCAAGCCGAATATTTACGCAAGCATCATCTCGCGGTCGAAGCCGCGATGAAATGGTACGCGCGCAAATACGGGCAGGATGAAAATTTGTGGGGCAACGTCGGACTGATCCACGACTTTGAGTACGAAAAATTTCCCGACCAGCATCCGCAAAAAGGCGGCGAGATTTTGCGCGCGCAAGGATGGCCCGAGAACTTGATCCGCGCGGTGATGGCGCACGGCGATCATTTGAATATTACGCGCACGGAGTTGATCTAGAAAACTTTGTACGCGGTGGATGAATTGACCGGGCTCGTGATCGCGGTCGCGCTCGTGCGACCGTCGAAAAAAATCGCGGATGTTGATGTCGCGGCGGTGAAGAAAAAATGGAAAGACAAGGCGTTCGCGCGCGGCGTGCATCGCGAACAGATTGTGAAAGGCGCGGAGGAGTTGGGTGTGCCGCTGGATGAACATATCGTAAATGTGATTGAAGCGTTGAAGGCAAGCGCGGGTGTTCTAGGATTGTAAGCGCTGTGAAATAATTTGCCACAGAAGCACACAGAAACACACGGAAACTTTTAAAATAAGTTGCCACAGAAGCACAAAGAAGCGCACAGAAAATTTTTCTGTGGAATTCCGTGTGTTTCTGTGGCTCAGTTTTCTTTTAGGAATTCTCCGCTGCGTCCGTATCGCACCGCGACAATCTCCGCGAGAATCGCGAGCGCCATTTCTTCCGGCGAACGCGCGCCTAAATCCAAACCAATCGGTCCATAGACGCGCGCTAAAAATTCTTCCGCGACTTCTTGCGCGCGCAGTTCCGCGAAATGTTGCGCGCGCGTTTCGCGCGAGCCCATTGAACCGATATAACGCGGTTGCATCGTCGCAAGTGTTTTTAGCGCGGGAATATCAAATTTCGGATCGTGCGTGAGGATCGCGACGTACGTGGACGAATCAATTTTCATTTGCGCGAGCGCTTCATCGGGCCACGCGACGATGATTTCATCCGCGGTTGGAAAGCGTTCGCGATTCGCGAATCTGCCGCGTCCATCCACAATCGTCACGCGAAAGCCAAGCGCTTGCGCGAATTGCGTGAGCGAAATCGCGGTATGCACACCGCCGATGATCACGAGTTTCGGTTTCGGCGCAAACACTTCGATAAAAATTTCCGCGTCGTCGTACGCGCGGTTCTCCGACATTTCCGCGCGCATCAACTCTTGCGCGTCGCGCGAGACGCGCGCGTTCAATGCCGCGTCGCCCAAATCGCCGCGCGTCGCGCCGTCAGCGTACACCAAAATTTTCGCGCCGACATTCTGATTGCCACTCA
>JACQEA010000402.1 GCA_016200825.1 Chloroflexota bacterium
AGTGTAAACTCCGCGAAGAATCTTGTAGTTTCAACAGGAATCTTGATCGCCAGTGAAGCAACAAGACCCTTCGCTCTCGCTCAGGGTGACAATGTGATTCATTTTGTTAGAGATTCTAAGAAAATTATTTCACCGCGATCAAATTCCGCGCGGCTTGTTCCGGCGTGGCTTGCCCTTTCCACACCGCGCTAATCGCCGCGCGCACACTTTCGGCTTGTTGCGGCGAAAGCGCGGCGACGGTCGCGCGTTCCATCACCGTTTGCAAAAATGCCGCGTACTCGGGCGGGTCCACCGCGAGCGGGAGCGCGCTGCGCGTGGCTGGAATGCGTTGCGCCGCGCGCAACCATTGCGCGAGGCGTTCTTTTTGCATCAGCCATTCAATCAAGCGCGCGCTCGCGGCGCGTCGCGCCGGATCGTCCGTGACGATTGCAAACGTCCATCCGGTCGCGAGCGTTGTGATATTTCCATCGCGCGTTGGAATCGCGCTCGTTTGCGCGGCGCGCGTCTGGGCGCGTTCGCTCAGATAACGCGTCGCCGAAACTTGCGCCATCGCAATTTGTCCGTTTGCAAACGCGGACCATCCATCGTCGCTTGATTTTAAATTGATTGCCGCGTCGGGTAACAATCCCAAATCGCGCGCGCGTTTGAAAAAACCAAGCACTAGAGCGGACGCATTCACATCCAAATTTGGTTTCGGCGACGCGCCGAGCGCGAGGTACTGTAACAAGAACGCGTCGTCGCCCGCGAGCGGCAAGAACCACGCGTTTTTTTGCCGCGTGAATTCGTCCCAGGTGCGCGGCGGCGGCGCGGTGGAAATGAGATGTTGCACGTCCGCGACAAACGTCGCGCCCATCCATTGATTTTCTACGCGCGTCGCGCGCAACGCGAATGGAAATAATTCATTTTCGATGCTCGGTGCGAGCCAACCGTCTAACGGTTGAATCAGCCGCGCGTCCGCCGCGAGCGCGAGATCGGAAAAATCAAGCGTAATCAGATCCGGTGCGCGCGCTGGAGCAATATCGCGCGTGGTCGCGAGAAAATCGAGCAAGCCGCCCTTGCCAGAATTTTTCTTCAGAACAATGTTCACGCCGAGCGTGGGATTATTTTTTTTCCAGCCGTTCAATTGTTCTTGCAACACGCGCCCCGCCGGAGTCGCGTTGGGCGCCCACTCTTCGCTCAGCCACAACGTGAGCGTGATGGGATTTGAAGAATCAATTTGGCTGCGGGTCAGGGTCGGCGGAAAAATTGTGGCGGACGGTGATTGAATCGGACGCGGCGCGTTAGCGAACGCGGGAGTGGGCGTGGGCGAAGCAGAATTTTCGGCGGCACACGCGGTCAAAATAATTCCAAGAAAAATTTCGCAAACCAAACCATAAACGCGATTCACAAAACCTCTGGATTGAATTATATCATAACCCGCGCTTACGTTCCAAAATTGGACGCGCGGGATAATATTTTCCGTGCACCCATTTGCATTTTTTTCTTATCGTGCGTAGAATCGGCGCAGAGTACACGATTGCTCTGGCTCGTTTTGCTTAGCCCCAGTGAGGAGGTAAGCGTATGGATCTGGCACACCTCGTTCGAAGTATTCCCGATTTTCCCGTGCCCGGTATTCTCTTTCGCGATATTACGACATTGATCCGCGATGGCAATGCGTTCCAAGACGCGGTGGATCAAATGGTGGAACATTATCGCGATACACCGATTGATGTGGTCGCGGGTGTTGAAGCGCGCGGTTGGATCTTTGGCGCGCCGCTGGCGTACGAATTAGGCGCGGGGTTTGTGCCGATTCGCAAACCGAGCAAATTGCCCGCGAAAAAAATCAGCGTCTCGTACGCGCTCGAGTACGGCACGAACACGATTGAAATGCACGAAGACGCGATTGATAAAGGGATGAAAGTTTTGCTCGTGGACGATTTGCTCGCGACGGGCGGCACCTCGCGCGCGTCAATTGATCTGATCGAAAAACTGGGCGGCAAAGTTGTTTCGCTCGCGTTTCTAATTGAGTTGGTAGATTTGCATGGGCGAGACAAATTAAAAGGTTACGATATATTCACGATGATCAAATTTCAAGGCGCGTAATGTCCGACCTCATTCTCACGAACGCCGCGATTTATACTTTTGATCCGACGCGTCCGCGCGCGCAGGCGATAGCCTTCGTCAACGGACGCGTCGCCGCGTTTGACGACGACGCGCGCGCGCTGAAATCAGCGCGCACCGAAACGATTGATCTGCGCGAGCGAATTGTAATTCCCGGACTCGTTGATTCGCACATCCATTTTACCGGTTACGCGATGGGCGTCGCGCGCGTGCAATTGGATGGCGCGCGGTCAGTAGAAGAAGCGGTCGCGCGCGTTGCCGCGCGCGCGCAGAACGTAAAACCGGGTGAATGGATTTTTGGAATGGGTTGGAATCAAATGGATTGGCGCGTCCCGCAATTTCCAAATAAAAATTCGCTGGATGCCGTCGCGCCAAATAATCCGGTGGTGCTCGATCGCAAAGATGGACATTCGGTCTGGGTGAACAGCGCGGCTTTGCGCGCGGCAAACATCACGCGCGCGACGCGCGATCCGGACGGCGGCGTGATTGATCGCGACGCGTCGGGCGAACCGACCGGATTGTTGCGCGAAAAAGCCCAGGATTTAGTTAGTAGTTCGTTGGGCTTTGAAGCGGATTATGTTGCCGAAAATGATTTGCTCGCCGCGATCAAGACCGCGCATCGGTTCGGCTTGACCGGCATCCACAACATCGAAGGGGCAAGCGCGTTGCGCGCGTTTCAGAATGTGCGCGCGCAAAATAAATTGACACTGCGCGTGTTACATATGATTCCGGCCGCGAATTTAGAAAATGCCATCGCCGTTGGATTGCAATCTGGGTTCGGCGATGAATGGTTGCGGATCGGCGGCGTAAAAATTTTTGCGGACGGCTCGCTCGGTTCGCAAACCGCGTGGATGCTGGAACCGTTCGAGGGAACGCGCGATCAGCGCGGCGTGTCCGTCACGCCGAAAACAGAAATGGAACGACTCGCGCGCGCGGCGGCGCGCGCCAAACTCATGGTCGCGATTCACGCGATTGGCGACCGCGCGAATCGTGATGCGCTGGACGTGTTTGAAAAATTGCGCGGCGAAAATTTATCGGAAAATTTTCGGATCGAGCACGTTCAGCATTTGCATCCTGCCGACCTGCCGCGTTTCCGCGCGCTCAACGTGATCGCGGCGATGCAGCCGATTCATCAGACGAGCGATTACCAAATGGCGGATCAACTCATCGGCGCGCGCGGACGTTGGACGTACGCGTTCAAAAGTTTATTGAACGCGGGTGCGACGCTCGCGTTCGGCAGTGATTGCCCGGTCGAAACGCTCGATCCGCTCGTTGGCATTCACGCGGC
>JACQEA010000038.1 GCA_016200825.1 Chloroflexota bacterium
GCGATCCAATTTCGCGGTAAGACAGCGCGCGCGTCCGCCATTTTTCGCGATAATCCACACGCGATTATTGCGCGGCTTCCACGGCGTTTCATCAATCGCGTGTCCAATGTACGCGATCCATTTTCCGTCCGGCGAGAACGCGAGCGCGCGTTTGGGTCCTTGCGGCGCGCGAATTTTTTTCGCTTTGCCGCCGCGCGCGGACACAAGCCAAATGTCGTCGCGTTGCGAAAAGCGTTCGCGTTGCGCGTCGCGATTGGAAACGAAAGCAAGCGTCTTGCCATCGCGCGACCACGCGGGCGAATGATCGTCGTAATCGCCTGCGGTGATCTGTTTCGCGCGTCCGTCGCGCGCGTCGCACACCCAAATATGCTGATACTCACCTTGAAATCCCGCGCCGTCCGCGCGATAACGCACGCGCGTGATCACGCGCGGCGGATTCGATTTGCCGCTCTCTTCGCGTTGCTTGATCGCCTCGCGCGTCCAATCGGCATGCGTGGGACGAAAACAAAACGCGATCTGCGCGCCATCGGGCGACCACGCGAGTTCGCTGAGATTACCTTCCGCGAGATCGGTTAGCGGAATCGCTTCGCCGCCATCCGCATCCACGCGCCAAATTTGCGCGCGCTTGTCTTTGGTGCGCAAAAACGCGATTTGTTTTCCATCCGGCGACCAACGCGGCGACGTGTCGTTCACATCGGCAAACGTAAATTGCCGCGCGTCGCGATTCCAATCGGACAACCACAGATGCGTCCAATATTTATTTTTCTCTGCGTCGGAATCTTTGACGGTGAAGATTACGCGCGCGCCATCGGGCGAAATTTGCGGATCGCCGACGACGCGCAGTTTGGCGAGGTCTTGAATCGTGATGAATGATTTGGACATGAATGCTCCGAAATTAGGACGCTGATAAACACGGATGAACACAGATTATTATTTTTCTTAATCCGCGTTGTCCGCGTTCATCCGCGTCCGAAAATTCCTATCCCTTCAATTGCTGGATCAACACGGACGAATCCATCCCGCCCCAATGCTCGACCATTTTTCCATTTTCGATTCGCACGATGTCAATCGCCGGCACGGCGATTTCGCGACCCGTTGGTTCGACACCCATAAACGCGCCGCGCTGCGTCCCGCGCACGATCACTTGCATCGTGACAAAATCATTTTCGGCGATCAATCGCACGACCTCGAGGTGAATATCTGGAAACGCCGCGCGCATTCCCGCGAGCCGCTGACGTTGTTGATCGCGATTCAATGGCGCGCCCGTCGCGAGATAACGCGTGTAATTCGGCGCGAGTAATTCGTCGAGCGCGTTCAGGTTCGCTTTGTTATAAATTTCTTCGACGTAGCGACGAATGAGTGATTTGTTTTCTGCGGTGGACATTCTGGACTTATTTTTTCTCGCGCGGCAAAGTTAAACGCACCGCGCCGCGCGCATCGAAATAAATATGGTTGGGCGTTTGCACGATGCGGATCATCACGCTCTCGCACGCAGGACAACGCAACACCGCGCCAGGGGCTTGCGTGTACGCTTGCAGCGCGCCGACCTCGGCTGCGTTACCGCAGTTCGCGCATTCGGTTGGCGTCGCGGTCATTTCAATCGCGAAAATTTCTTGGAGCAATCCCGCCACCGCGTTTCCATCCACCATCAATTCACGATTCAGATCCATTTTGCTTTCGTTCACATGACCTCCGTTAATTCTTTCAAACCACAGAGCGCACAGAGAAAAACGGACTGTCATTCTGAGGAGCGCAGCGACGAAGAATCTTGTTGGTCAACTTGGAATCATATGCCAATGACAAGATGCTTCGTTGCACTTAGCATGACAAATCTCTGCATTCTCTGCCGTGAAATCAAGTCCCCGTCGGTCCAAAACGTTCGGTCTTGATTTGATTCGGCTTGATTCCGATTTGCACCAAACCATTCGCCGCGTTTTCGACCAGCGCGGTCGGTCCGCAAATAAACACGCGCGCGGATTTGCCCAACGGTTTCGCGACCTCGTTCAGCATCGCGTTGTCAATGCGCCGCGCATAACCTTTCCACTCGGGCGGGCGCTCGCGCGTGAACGTGTAAAAAATTTCCAAGCCATCGTTTGCCGCGCGCAATTTTTCCAACTCGTCGAAATAAATTGCGTCGTCGGGCGTGCGGGAACTGAACAAGAGCCGCGTCGGATTTATCGCGCGCGCCGCGCGGCGGTGGCGAAGCATGGACATTAACGGCACGACGCCCGATCCGCCCGCGATCAACAGCAATGGCGCGTTGAGCGCAGCTTCCCAAACAAAATATCCGCCGATCGGTCCGCGCAATTCTACGCGATCGCCGACCGCGAGCACATCGTGAAAGTACGTCGAGACTTCGCCATCTGCGAGTCGCTCGATCGTCAGATCAATTTCGCGTGCGCGCTCGGGCTCGGACGCGATGGAATAACTGCGCTGGGCTTGATAGCCATCCTCCGCCGTGAGCCGCACATCGTAATGCTGTCCCGCGCGATGTTTCATCCAATCCGGCAGCGCGAGCGTAAATGATTTTACTTCCGGTGTTTCTGGTTTGATCGCTTTGACGGTTGCGATTTGCCAATCAATCATGAATAGTCCTTTAATGTCCAGCGACTAACCATACCGTTCTTCCTTCCACGGATCGCCGTGATTGTTATAGCCCGCCGATTCCGAAAAACCGCTTTTATCTTTTTCCATTAC
>JACQEA010000039.1 GCA_016200825.1 Chloroflexota bacterium
GCAAAGACGCAAAGATGGAAACGTCATTGCGAGCACGTTCGCTTCGCTCAGTATGAACTCCGCGAGGCAATCCCCAGATACACTTGGAGATTGCTTCGTCGCAGAGTTTACAGTGAGCGAAGCGAATCTGCTCCTCGCAATGACGCTATCATTTTTTTCTTTGCGCCCTTGGCGTTCCATTCGCTTCGTTCAGGACAGGCCTGGCGGTAAAAATTACACCTGCACTTGCCGCAGGTGCAAGTGTTTCGCATAAAGTCTATTTGTGATTTCTTTGTGTCTTTGTGGTAAGAGTTTTTGAAAATGGAAATCCATTTGTCGGATAACCGCGTGCGCATTTGGATTGGCGCGCTCGCATTTGGAATTCTCATCGCGCTCGCGGGCGGCGCGCTGATCGCGTTCGTGCATCCGCTCGTTCCGTTTGCAATTATCGCCGGGCTCGTTATCGCAGGAATTATTTTGTCGCGCATCGAGTTGGCGTTGTACGCGGTGATCGCGGTCGCGGTGCTGTTGCCATTCGGCGCGTTGCCGCTCAATGTGGGATTCAATCCAACATTTCTCGATCTCGCGCTCCTCGCGGTCTTTGGGTTGTGGCTGTTGCAAGTGTTGACGCGACAGACCGGCGCATTTATCGCGACGCCGCTCGCGGCGCCGATGCTCACGTTCATCGTCCTCGCGATTTTTTCTTTCATCGCCGGACTGCGCGGAAATTCTAATTTCGATCGCGTTATTTTTTGTCGTAGTCAATACGGTGCGGACGCGCGCGCAAGTGGCGACTGTGATTCGTGTGGTGATCGTTGCAGGATTTATTTCCGCGCTCATCGGAATTTTTTTGTACGTTATTCCGCGCGAACTGGCGGCATTTTTGCTGTCGCTGTTGCGCGTGTTCAAATATCCAACCGGCGATCGCGTTTTGCGTTTTATCGAAGACGATCCAACGCAACCGCTGCGCGCGATTTCTACATCGGTGGATCCAAATGTGTTAGGCGGATTGTTGATTCTGGTTACCGCGCTGACGATTCCGCAACTCTTTGCCGCGCGGCCCCTGTTCGCGCGGAACGCGTTGCGCGCAATGATCGCGGCGATGGCGGTCTGTTTATTCTTGACGTTTTCGCGCAACGCGTTGCTCGCGGTCACGATCGCGATTCTGTTTATGGTGTACTTGCAACTCGCGCGGCGCATTCCGCCGCTCGCGGCGGCGATTCTCGTTTTTATCGGCGCGCCGTTGATCGCGCTCGCGGGTTTTGCGCTGTTGACTTTATTACCGTTCACGCAAACATACGCCGCGCATTTGATCGAAGGATTGCAAGGTCAGGATCGCGCGACCTTGATGCGCTTTGGCGAATACAAAGACGCGTTCACGCTGATCGCGCGTTATCCGTTTTTTGGCGTGGGCTTTGGCAGTTCGCCGGACATTGATACGTACATCGGCGTGTCGTCGGTATATTTGTTGATGGCGGAGGAGATGGGCATCATTGGGCTGAGTGTGTTTCTGGGAGTGATGATTTTATTTTTTGCCGCCGCGACCCGCGCGTGGTTTGCGTGGACCGCGCGCGACGAAACGCTTGCGCCGATTTTGCTTGGATTGATCGCCGCGCTCGTCGGCGCGATGATCGGCGGAATATTCGATCATTATTTTTTCAATCTCAAATTTCCGCATTCGGTCGCGTTGTTTTGGTTGTACGTCGCATTGGGAATGGCGGTGCTGCGGCTGAGAGATGACGATAGACGGTAGACGATGGACGTTACGCGGCGCTTGTCAGATTGCCGCGTTCGTCATAGAATATTGTTATGAGTGATCCAATTGACCGCGTACGTCAGCGGCCATACTTTATTTGGGATTACGATCTCACCGAAGAAGATGTGCGCGCGATTTTGCGCGGCGACAACGAGTACGAAAAAGTGCAGATGATGGTGCGGATTATTGAGCATTGTCGCTGGGAAGACATTTGGCGTTACATTTCCCTCTCGCAGATTCGTCGATATTGGAAACAAATTCACCGGTGGTTACGCAAAGAATTACGACCCACATGGAAATTTGCAATGGAGGTCTGGAATCGCAACCCCACCTAGCATTCTTGAACCATTGCAGCGAGAGTTTTTGCGCGCTTTTTTTCGCCGTCCAGCGAGTCAATCTTTTTTTCTGACCGGGGGCACAGCTCTGGCAGAATTTTATCTTCACCATCGCTACAGTGAGGACATTGATTTGTTCACGTTGGATCGTAACGCGTATGGTGCGATGATTACGGATTTGTCTTATCTGTCAGAAGAATTGAATTGTTCTTTAACCGTTGGAGTCAGTGCGGTGGATTTCCGATCAATATTTTTCGAACGCGTTGGTGAATCGCGCTTGAAAGTTGATCTAGTACGAGACGCGGGACCGCAATTTGACGCGCCGCAAAGATTTAACGATGTGATTGTAAACTCGTTACTTGACATAGCCGTGAATAAAGTGACGGCATTGTTTGGGCGCGCCGCTGTTCGGGATTTTGTGGATTTGTATTTTCTACTCAAACAAGGATTTGATTTGAACGAATTGATGCGACTCGCCCAAGAAAAAGATTTGGGATTCACCGAATTTTACTTTGCCGGAGCTCTGCACGAAATTCAGCGCGCCCGCGAACTTCCGCGTATGATTCTGCCGTTGACGTTGGAAGAACTGCGCGCATTTTTTTCTCCCCTCGCCGAGCAAATTATGCTCCGCGCCAAACCCGCCGAATAATCGGACGCGCACTTGAAATCCTCTCGCCTTATTCTGTTCGCGATCTTGCTCGCCGCGTTTGCGTATCGCCTCTTTCGTCTCGGCGCGAATAGTTTGTGGTACGACGAAACGGTTTCGCTCTACCTTGCGCGGCTCGATCTATTTTCGCTCACGCGTCACACCGCCGGGGATATTCATCCGCCGCTCTATTATTATTTGCTCCACTTTTGGGTACAATTTGTCGGTGGGTCAGAATTTTCCGCCGCGTTCCTCTCCCTCTGCTTTGGAATTATTTTGGTTGCGCTGACCGCGCGCGTCGCGCGCGAATGGTTTGACCCGCGCGTTGCAACCCTCTCCGCGTTTCTGATCGCGATTTCTCCGTACAATTTATGGTATTCGCAAGAAGTGCGAATGTACACGCTCGGCGCGGTGTTAGGGCTGGCATCGGTGTATTTTTTTCTCAAGTTAATGACAAGCCCTCCAACGCCAGCCGCGAATTCCAAGTCAATCTTTACGCGTAATTTTTTCGCGTATGTAATCGTTAGTGCGCTCGGTCTTTACACGCTGTATTATTTTATTTTTCTGCTCGCGTTTGAATATCTTGTGGTCTTGGTCCGCAGAATTCGCTTTTCAGATTTATGGATTACCAAATACGATTTACGCGTTTTCCTTCTCTCCCAACTTTTCATTCTCTTGCTCTACCTGCCCTGGCTTTTCATCGCGGTTCGTCAAGCCATTGATCCGCCCGTGCCGCCGTGGCGTTCCTTCATTCCGCTTTCAAACATTTTGCGCGAAACATTTTCCGCGCTCGCGCTCGGACAATCGGTTGAACCGCGCGATGTTTGGTGGGTGTTGGTGATCGTCGCGGCAGTGATCGCGTTTGCCTTGTTCGACCGCAGACGAAAGACGATGGACAGTGGATCCGCGACTGACGACGGACGACCAACGATTTTTCTTTTTGCCTACACTTTTGTCTCGCTCGCGCTCATCTACGCGTTTTCGTTTTGGAAACCGTTGTATCACGTGCGCTATATTTTTATCTACTCGCCCGCGTTTTACATTTTGCTCGCGGTGGGCATAACGCGGATCGCGAATGGCAGATGGCGGATAGCAAATAGCAAATGGCGAATGCCGAATTATTTTTTACGCAATACGCAATACGCGATCATTTTTATCTTTGCGGTTGCCTCCGCTTTCTCTGCGTTCAACTTTTGGTTCGATGCGCGTTACGCCGAAGACGATCTGCGCGGCGCGGTGAATTATCTTTCGGAACATTGGCGACCGGGGGACGCGATTCTTCTCAACGCGGGTTACACTTATCCAGCGTTCCTCTATTATTCCGATTTGCCAATCGCGTGGCGTGGGCGTTTGCGCGATTATCCGCCGTCGCAAATTTCGGTTGGCACGATCCAACGCGTGGTGGACAATCCGAACGCGTTTGTTTTGCAAACCGGTTCGATCAATGGCGCGGCGAATTTAGGTTGGGGCAGTGCGGAATCGGATTTTTATGCGACGACCGCGGACGAAACGCGCGCCGCGCTCGACCGCGTGTTTGCGTTGCATGCGCGCGTGTGGATGTTGCGATTGTACGACACGGTCGTTGATCCGGACGGAATTATTCGCGATTACTTTGCGACGCGCGGCAGAATTATTGACGATCAAGTTTTCGCGGGCGAAGCGAACGCGCGCGTGCAAGGCTATCTCACCACACGCGCACCGCTGACGACATTGCCAACGAATCTCACGCGCCGCGATCTCAACTTTCAAAATGGAATCAATTTGCGCGGGTTTGAATCCGACGCGCAAACTGCACGCGTCGGTGCATCGGTGGATTTTATTTTATATTGGCAGGCGCGCGAGGCGTTGAACGTGGATGCGCGCGTCTTTATCGGATTATTTGATGAGCGTGGTAACGTCGTTGCGGCGAGCGAGGAAGCGCCCGGGCAATTATCAATTGCGCATCTCGCTTTTCGATCCGTTTACTAAAGAAGCGTACCCCGTCGACGCGCGCGACGGGGTGGTCGAAAAAAGTCAGATCGTATTGATGCAAGTGCGCGTGGAAAAATAAAATCGGCAGAGAAAAAATTTTTTATGGGCCCGGCAGTTTGATGGTGGGAACTGGTACGACCGGGATCGCAGTTGGAAGCGGTAATCCGGGCGGAGGAGGTGGATTGATGACCGGCGGTGGCGGCGCGAGTGTCGCCGCGGGCAAAATCGGAATTGGAATAGTTGCCGCGCCAGTCGGCGCGACCGGCGGCGGGCTGATGATTGGCGCGGTTATCGCGGGTGTGGGCGAAAGCGCGCGCGCGGGGGGTGGCGGCGGAACCGGCGGCGCGAGCAAGGGCGCTAATTGGCCTAATTTTTTTTCTCCGCTTTCAAGTACATTATCAACCGTCGCGCGTTCAGAGAGATCCAATTGACTTTGCAACGCGCGCAAATCTTTTTGTTGATTGACGACGTGCGCCGTCGTGCGGCGGAGTGTGTCAGGCGATTGAAGTTGCGCCAGCGCGAGCGCGAACACGATTTCATTTTGATATTCATTCAACGCGCGCTCGCCCAAGTCATTGCGCCGAACCTGATACATTTGCGCCGCTTCATTCAAACGCTTGTCGGCGAACGTGAGATGGAGATCAATGCGGTCTAAACTCGCGAACGCGAACGTTAATTCAAACTGCTCGCCCGCGCGTTTCAACGGATAAAGCGGGGAATCAGGGAAACTGACTTGCGCATTCGCGATGCCGGTGCTCGCAAGAATCGCGACTGCGACAAAAAGAACCGCGGCAAATGCAAAACGCCACGCCGGAAAACGGAACAACATGGTTTGTGCTCGCGCGCTGCGCGTCGGCGGCGGGAGTTCTAGCACGCGCGCGCGGGTCGCGCGCGTAAATTCCGGCGACGGCTGAACGTCCGGCAATTTTTCCAGCGCGGCTGCCATCTGCAAGTGCGGCGCGAGTTCCTCCGCCACCGCCGGATATTTTGCCAAACAATCGGCGATGGTCATTCGCCCGGCGCGAATCTCGTTCAAACATTCGTCCAATATTCTTTCGATCATATTTTCAAAATCCTCTGCAAGGCTTGCAACGCGCGATGCTGGAGCGCGCGGATCGCGCCCGCGTTTTTGTCCAGCATCTCGGCAACTTGCTCCGTAGTATACCCCTCGATAAATTTCAAAAGAATCACGTGCTGTTGATCGTCGGTTAATTTTGCCAGCGCGCGCCGCAATTCGTCCGCGTTCAGTTTTTGTTCGACGCTCGCGACGAGATCAGGCGCGTGCGCGTCATTCTCCGCGTCCTCAAGCCGTAACGTAACGCGTTGCGCGCGGAAATGATCAACCATGAGATTGTGCGCGATGGGGTACAGCCACGCCGCGAACGGCCGCCCGGTATCGCGGTACGCGCCGATGTTCTCCCACGCTTTCAAAAATGTTTGCGCGGTCAAATCCTCGGCGAGCGCGATCGCGCCAACCTTGTAATAAACGTATTTGTAAATCTTGTTGACAAAGCGGTCGTAGAGTTCTGCAAACGCTTTGTGATCGTGTCCGATGGCGCGGCGCACCAGCTCGCGTTCTTCATTCATCATACGCGTAGAGAGCGGGTGCGCGTTCGGTTGCACCCTGTATAACGAAATTTTACAAATCGTGTTATGGCTTCGGGCGCATCTTATTCCAAGTCCATCCGAGTGTCAATCGAATCTGTTGCGCTAGGGCGTGTATGCAAAATCTTCTTGCAGGATTCTAGAGCGTTTGGCATCAAGGTCTTTCAACGAAACCAGCGTCAATAAAACTTTTTGCATACATGCCCTAGAAAAGTGAGCATAACAAAGCAAGGCGTGCGTCGTTATAACACTGGCGTGGTAAGGAGGAATAATGTCACGCACACCTCGAACGACGACGTGGTCTGCGCGTCCGCATAACCGTCGCGCAGCGAATCATTTTCTCTTGGACGCCGCGTTGATGATCGCGATTGTTGGGTTGGCGTTTGCCCTCACGCCGCGTCTCTCGGATGCGCAAGCCGCGTTGCAAATCCTGCGCCAAATGTTCGCGCCGCAAGCCGTTGCGAGCACCATTCCACGTGAGAATGTTTCTGTGCCGAGTGGACGAACGGCGATTGACCCAACTCAAGCGCTAATTCAGCAATTGGGCAACGGCAACGATCCCGTTGTGCGCGCCGCCGCGAAAGAAAATTTGCGGCAAATGCCGGACGCCGCAATCGCGCCGGCGTTATTCGACGCGCTGACGAACACCGATCCTTTGATTCGCGCGAGCGTCGCGGAAATTCTGGCGGAGAAAAAACCGGTGGGCGCACTCGACGCGCTGGCGCTCACAACGTACGATCCAGAGCCGAACGTACGGCTCGCCGCGGTGCAAGCGTTAGGCGAGATCGCGTCGCCGCTGATCCTGCCGCGTCTCGACCAGATCCAAATCTATGAAACGGACGCGCAAATTCGCGGCGCCGCGCAACAAGCCGAGAAAAAAATCTATGCGCGCGTGGCAGAGGAGTTGAAACGGCCTGAAGATTTCGTGCGCGTCATTGCCGTCGCGCCTTCGAATGGACGCATCTACGTCGCGACGTGGGATGGTTTATATGTGCCGCGCGGAATGGATTGGCAAATGCAGAGCCGCTTGCCGGATTTGCCGACTGCGCTCGCCGTGAGTGCAGAAGACGCGGACACGCTTTATCTGGGCACGAGCGGACTTGGAGTTTTGAAAAGTCGCGACAGTGGCAAGACGTGGGAACAATTAAAACAATCCTTGCCAACGCCGGAACGAACGACGGTGACCGCGATTGCCGTCAGTCCGACCTATCCGCGTGTCGTCTTCGTTGCACTCGCGGCGTGGTTTGACACGGTAGAACAAAACGAAACTCCGCTCGGTTTGTATATGAGCAAAGACGCCGGAGAAACGTGGAGTCTAATTTCCAAGTGGCCTGAAGATTATGTGACGTTGCGGCTGGTGATCGATCCGATTGCTCCAAATTATTTGTACGGAATGATGGAAACCGGCTCGTGGCGATTTCCGCTAAGCAAGGTGTACTGTGAGCCGTGTTAATCCTCGACCTCCTTATGCACCGAGACCAGTGCCGCCGCCGCGTGATCCGTTGCATCGCGAGGAGGATCACAAGTGGCAAGTGATAATAAAAGGAAAAACGATGTTGTTGATCTGCCGCATTTGCGGCAAGCGGGAAGAGCGTTGAACTGGAGTGGAGTTCCAATAGTCGCCGCGATTGTGGGCAGTCTGATCGTCGCGTTGATTTCTGACAATTAAATTGTGAAGGAGGATCTATGACGACTTTGAAAATCGTCGCGAGTTTGGCAATAATGTTGGCGGTAACTATTGCCGCGCCGGCATTGCCAAAATTGGTCGCGCAGGTAAGCAGTCAGACCAGTTCCCAAGTTTCGACACACACCGCGCCGATTTCTGTCGGTGTTCAAGCGACCGCGAAACAATCGGCGAATCTTCAGACGCAAACCAACGCGCGCGCGCAGACCGATACGAATGTTGCGGCAAACTCCAATCCATCCGTGAATGCGAACGCGAATGCCGACACGACCGCGAACCTCAGCGCGACCGCGCGCACTGCGACGCAAAATCAACTCGCCGCGCAGATCGCCGCGAAATTCAAAGTGAGCGCGAGTCAAGTGATTGAATTGCAAAACGCGGGCTGGAGCGCGGAAGACATCGCGAAACTGTACGTGCTCGCGAAACTCTCCGGCAAATTTGCCGCCGATATCAAAACGATGCGCGCAAACGGAATGACGTGGGACGCGATCGAATTCCGCCTGCATCTACCCCCCGGTAGCGCGGAAGTTTCGCTCGACTCGATTTTCTCGCTCGGCGCAGTGGGACAATAAGAGCGGAGGTCGCCATGCAAAAACAATTCAAGAACGATGTGCTGGGTCTGTGCCTTTCACGTCAATTGCATCTCAAGTACGATCCCGCGCGCATCAAGACAATCGCGCGCCGCGTCGAACACGGCGAATGGAATCGCCTCCCTGAGCCAGCGCGGGTGCGGCTCGCCAAGATGCCGGTTGATAAATTGTTGAACGTGATGTACACGGCGCGCGCGCAACGATAGCGCGACGACCTTTTGAAAAAGTCAAGAGACCTCGGCTCCGAGGTCTCTTTTTTTATCCTTTGGCTTCTGCGCCTTGTTCATCTTTTTTTTCTTCCACCAACACCATCAATCGAAACGCTTCGGCATATTTTAATTCGTGCGCTTTGCCTTCTTCTTCCGCCCACGCGCGCATTTCTTTCGCGACATCCCAGCCGCCGATTTGAGTCGCGTGTTGCTGTAACGCCTGAATTTTAATTTCAATTGTTTCGGAAATATCAATCCACACATCGGGTTTTTCCGCGCCGTGAATGAATACCCATTTCACATTGTGCGGTTCTAATCCCTCCGCGAGCAATTCGGTGAAAATAAAACGCGTGCCCGCGCTAGGAAAGACCGCGTCGAGTGTGGCATTCGCGGCGGCGCGATGATCCGGATGATTCAAATAATTGTTGCCGTAAAAACGCACGGTGGGATCGCCGCTCAGCACCGCGTCCGGTTTATATTTGCGGATGAGCCGCGTGAGATCGCGACGGAGTTGCAGAGTAGGTTCGAGTTCGCCGTCCGGATAGCGCAAGAAAATTGTTTCGTGCACGCCCAACACGCGATTCGCCGCGCGCTGTTCTGCTTCGCGCAAGGGCGCGAGTTTTTCTTTTGTCATCGTGGGATTGGTTTTTTCATTCGACCCCGCGTCGCCGCTGGTGATGATCACGGAAATAATTTCCGATCCGGCGCGCGCCCATTTCGCTAACGTCCCCGCAACGGTAAACTCTTGATCGTCCGGATGCGCGTGCACGACCATCACGCGCGATGGCGGCGCGGGTTCGGTGGAATTTTTTTTCGCGATCGCGCGTTCGGGAATTGCCGAGTCTTGAATTTGATCTGCCATATTATTCTAAAAATAATTGCCACAGAAACACACAGAAGGACACAGAAAATTTTTTTTGTGTGTTTCCGTGTGATTCTGTGGCAAGAATTTAAAATCCCATCGCACAGCCATCCGCGCGCGGATCACTGCCTCCGCACAACACGCCACTCTCCGGATCGCGCACAATAATTTGCCCGCGCCCAAACGTAGCGCGCGCGTAACCGCTCACGGGAATTATCGCGTGTCCCATTTTTTCCAGCGCATCGAGAGTTGCGCGCGGCATGCCCTCTTCCATTTGCACCGCGCCGCCCGCTCTCGCCGGCGGTGATGCAAAAACGCGGCCGATCAAGCGCGGCTTGCGGATCAAGATCGTCGTCCAACAAACCGACCGCGACTTGCAAATGTCCTTGCGGTTGCATAAATCCGCCCATCACACCGAATGGCGCGAACAACGATCCATCCGCGCGCGTAATCATGCCGGGAATGATCGTGTGATACGGTCGCTTGCGCGGCGCGAGCGCGTTGGGATGCGCGGGGTCGAGCGAAAAATTATTGCCGCGATTTTGCAACGTAAAGCCCCAGCCGCGCGGCGCGATGCCGGTGCCAAAGCCCATATAATTGCTGTTGATGAACGAAGCCGCGTTTCCATTTCCATCCACCGCGCAAAAATAAACTGTGCCGCTCGATGCAAACGGCGCGCCGTGCCGCGCGTCTATCGTCGCGCGGGAAGGATCGATCAGTTGGCGTCGCGCCGCCGCGTATTTTTTATCGAGCAAGCCCGCGACCGGAAGTTCGGAAAAAGTTGGATCGCTCACGTAATAACGCGCGTCCGCAAATGCCAGCCGCATCGCTTCGATCAATAAATGCATTCGCGCGCTGCCGAGCGCGTCTTGCCCGCGCAATTCCAATCCTTCCAAAATATTCAGCGCGATCAACGCCGCAATCCCTTGCCCGTTGGGCGGACATTCCCAAATGCGCGCGCCGCGATACGTCGTGCTGATTGGCTCGACCCACGTGGATTCGTGCGCGGCGAGATCTTCTTTCGTCGTCACGCCGCCGGATTCCTGCACCGCGCGCGCGATGCTTGCCGCGATCTCGCCGCGATAATACGCGGCTTTGCCGCCTTCCGCAATCGCGCGGAATGTTTTGGCGAGACCGGGATTTTTGAAAATTTCTCCGGCGCGCGGGGCGCGTCCGGTGATTGTTAGTTCCGTTCCATTCAACGCGTTTTTCAAAACGGTTTCTGCGCCGCGCTGCCAGCCGCGCGCGGTGAGCGGCGCGATCGGCGCGCCATTTTCCGCAAGTTGGAGCGCGGGCGCGAGCACATCGCGTATTTTCATTGTCCCGTGTCGCGCGACAAAATCGCACCATGCCGCGCACGCGCCGGGCACGGTGACGTTGAGTGCGTGGAGGGGATTGGATATTTGGTTGTTGGGTGATTGAAGATTTTCTTTTTGGATGAGCTCAATCGTCAGCGCGCCGGGCGCGCGGCCCGAACCGTTGAGCGCGGTGACCGCGCGCGTTTTTGAATCGTAATACAGCG
>JACQEA010000399.1 GCA_016200825.1 Chloroflexota bacterium
CACCGGTTTGTCTATCACGACGACCATCGCGCCGACCGCGCCGAGTTGTGCGAAATATTTCGCGTTGTTCTCGCTCAAATTTTTCACCGCCGCGTCCGCGATCGCTTGCGCCTCCGCCGCGTTCTGCCATGTGATCGTCATGGACATCAAGCGGCGTTGCTTTTCCACCGCGCCCGAAATATTTCCTTTGTTCACTTTTAGATTCGCCGCGCCGGATATTGCCAGCACAGCATTCACGTCCTCTGCAAACGCATCGCTTTGAATGATCTCGACAAAATCATCGCGAATATATTCGGAGGCTTGATACGCGGTGAGAATCGGATCATAGCCCTGCACTTTTTCCGGCGGCGGCGCGTTCACGCCGATGGTGAAACGCACCGTCGCTTGATAACGCGGCGGCGGCGTGCCGCGCAAAATAAAACTGCCGACCGCGACGACGCCGACTAATCCGATGATGAGCCAGAGATAACGCGTGAGAACGCGCAAGTACTCGCGTAGTTCCATTGAGACCCCCAAATACATCATGTCATTGCGAGGAGCGATCTTTGCGACGAAGCAATCTCCATAAATCTTGGGGATTGCTTCGCCGCCTAACAGCGGCTCGCAATGACGATTATCGTCCAATCCGATAAATCGCGCGATTATCCGTGAACCACAACGCGCCATCCAGTCCGGTTTTCACATCCAACATACACGGCACGGGATTGCGCGGCAACGTTTCCAGCGACGCGAATTGATCGCGCGCGGCGTTGAGTTTGACATGCCGCATCGTTTGATCGTTTGCCGCGCAGAAAAAAAGATCGTTCTTCCATTCCGCAAAGAGCGCGCCGCGATAAAATGTGAGTTGCGTCGGCGCAATTGGTTTTTCGATTCGTAAAAGCGGCAGCAACGGTTTGAAATAATTTGGATTCGCATCGCCGCAGCGAATGTTGGGTCGCCAGCCGTGATCGCTGCCGGGCAAAACCAAAACGACTAGATCGTCGCACTCGGGTCCATTGATCGTCATGAAAATTTTTCCGCTCACCGGATCGAAATCATAACCAAAACTATTGCGAATGCCGTACGCGTAGACACTGCTGTTCGCAAATGGATTGCCGGGCGCGGGCGTGAGCGGAATCGTCGGCGCAAAGCGATGCAACTTGCCGGGAATTTTAGATAAATCTTGCGCGAGCGCGACTTGCGCGTGCTCGCCAATCACGAGATACAACATTCCATCCGGACCAAATTGCAAAATGCCGCCGTTGTGATTCGCGGCGACGCCCGGATTCGGCGAACGAAAAACGGATTCGGTTTTTGTCGCGCGATTGCCCGCGAGCGTGACGCGCACAACTTCATCTTCGGTCGGAGTCCCGGGCAGCGTATGATAAATCCACAACGCGTTGTTCGTCGCGAAATTCGGATCGAGCGCGACGCTGAGAAAACCGCGCTCGCCGGTTGGTTCGGTATCCAGATGCACCACAACTTCATTGACGATGCGCCCATTTTCGATCACGCGTAAATTGCCGGTATTTTTTTCAGTGTAAAAAATTCGCCCGTCCTGCGTGAACGCCAGTGTCGTCGCAAAATCCGTGTTCGCGATTCTTTCCACGCGCGCGCCGTTCGCTAAATTTCCAAGCAGAGTGCCAACAATTGGCGAATTAAATGTCGGCGCGAGTGTCGGCGCAATTTGCGTTGGAGTTATCGCCACAGTTCCAGTTGGCGCGCGCGTTGGAATCGCGGTTGGTTCAACTGGCGCGAGGGTGGGAATTGGAGTTGGCGCCGCGCACGCGGCAAGTAGAAAAATAATTGCGAAGCATCCAACGGAAATTATTTGTTGCGACGACGGATTCACTTTTGCTCCCGCGCAATTACGGCCGCGAGTTTTTCTTGAAAGACGCGCGTCGAAAATTTTTCCGCGTGCGCGCGCAAAATTCGCGCATCGAACTTGTTATCATCAAACGCACGCACTGTTTCCACGAGCGATTCAGCCGTTGGCGCGCGAAAAAATTTTCCCGTTACATTTTCTTCAACCGAATCAAGCGCGCCGCCGCCCGCGAACGCGATCACCGGTCTGCCGGCCGCGTTCGCTTCCAATGGCGTGATGCCGAAATCTTCTTCGCCCGGAAAAATAAACGCGCGGCACCGCGCGAGCAAATCGCGCGCGGCGTCGTCACTGACACGGCCGAGAAAACGCACATTGTCGCGCGCAAGCGCTTGCAAGCGCGCGCGATCACGCCCATCGCCCGCGATCACTAACGGAAGTTGCAGTTCGTTGAACGCGCGCACCGCGAGGTCAATTCGTTTATATGGCACAAGACGCGAGAGAATCAGAAAAAAATCGCCGCGCGCGTCCGCGCGCTGAAAGCGCGCCACATCCACCGGCGGATGAATGATAATCGAATCGCGCTGATAATAATCGCGAATGCGTTGTTGCACCGCGCGCGAGATCGCGATGAATTGCGTGACGCGTTGCGCGGCGCGGCGATCCCACGCGCGCAAAATTGGAACGAGCAAAGGCAGCAGAAGACGCGCGGGCGCGGGCATCGGTTCGCGCGCGATATAATCGCGATAATTCCAGAGAAAACGCGCGGGCGTGAGACAATAACACACGTGCCGCGCGTGCGGCGGGACGCGCGCGCCGTGCGCGAACGCGCTGGTGATGCTCACGATTGTATCATACTCGCGCAGATTCAGCGATTCAAATCCGAACGGATAGAACGGCAAAAAAATTTGATGGTGCTGGTGAATGAACGGCAAGCGGTTGAGGAACGAAACGCGAATGTCCCACGCCGCGTATGCGGCGGGCATCGCGCGCGGAAAATAAATGGACGTGAAGACGGGCGCGCGCGGAAAAATTTCATGCGCGGCTTCGAGCACGCGTTCCGCGCCGCCGGACTGATTGAGCCAACTCGCCACGAGTGCGATGTTCACGCGCGAGAGTATAACGGAAAGAGAACGCGGCGGCAAATAAAAAGACCTGACGCGCGGTGAGGTCTTTGATTTTTTGCGCGATCAATCCACGATCTCAATCGCCAAACGAAAGATCGGCAACTTGTAGCCCAGCGCGAGACTAGGATGATCTTGGAGCGCGGTCAATTGCGGAATTTGATACGTCCACGGCGATTTGCCATGCCCTTGAAAAATCATCGGGTAAATATCAATGAGATGCGTCCCCACGCCGCCGGTCGCGACGAGGTTCATCGTCACATCGCCGTTGCTGTTGAATCCGCACGCGTAACCGATGTACCCGTTATCGTACGTAACCGCAAAACCGTTATCCAATTCCGTCCAACCGATGCCTTTCACTTGAATCGTAAATTTTTCTCCGGCTTTAACTTTTTGCGGTGTGACCGCGACGAAACTGCGTTCGACATAGTACGGCGCTTCGCTCAAAACTTTTTCACCTTGCACGATTTTGATCGAATGCCAGCCGCCCAAATCATCCGGCACTTTGAATAACGCGGTCAGCGCGCCATCTTTTGTCGTCGTCGCTTTGACCAATGACGTTTGCACTAAATTCCAACCGCTGGGACTGACGCGATTGCCGCGCGCGGTCACCCATAATAATTCTAATTCGCTATTCGCGGGCAAACCGTTTGCTTTCAACGTCACGGGCGCGAGAATTGGACTCGACGCTGGCTCGATGCTCGCATTTGTATTCGCGGCGGCGGCAAGATTCGTCACACCAGTTCTTTGGATCGTCGCGTCGAGCGCGATGTTATTCATTAGTTTAGGAAAATCGAGCGATGCAATTGGCGCGCCGTTGTCCTTGGTGACGTTAAAGATCGCGCGGTAATCGAAAGTGGCAACCCCTTGCCACAGATACGTCACCGGCGATTGTTCCACATTGAGGTACGGTTGCGCGCTGCTGGATTGAATCAATTGCACCAAATGTTGTCCCACCGGTCCCGCCGCGCGAATTTGAAAGGTCGCGGTGCCGCGCGTCGTCACGGCGGAAATAAATCCCATGTATTTGTTATCGTACCGCAGCGCGAGCGTGCTTTCAAACGGTTTCCACGCGATACCCATGACTTGGATTTTGATCAGAGTTCCGACAGGTCCCTCGGTTGGGGTAAACGTCACCGCGCGCAAAATTCGGAAACCACCTTTCGCGATTTCTTTGCCGTCCAAGACCGCATAAATGTCGTGCGGTTCGCCGTAATCTTCCGGCGCGATAAAATTCGCCGCGATTTTTCCCTGCGCGTCCGCCTGCACGCGTCCGAGCGTGACGCGTTTATCTTTGTACTCGCGATCATAATATTCGACCGTTTCCGCGGTTGGCTTCATCGAATAACTTCCCTCCAACGTCGCCCATTGCAAATCCAGCGTCTTACCCGGATCGAATCCTTCGCCGCTCACCGCGAAATTTGTGCCGATGGGTCCCTTTTCCGGATTCACTTTTAAAATTTTCAATGGCGCTGATGTCGCGGTCGGCGCGTTGATTGGCGCGGCGGGCGGAACTATCGCGGTTGATTGCGCGGCGGGCGGATTGGGCGCAGACGATTGCGGCGCGCGCGCCGGTTCAGTCGCGCAGCCAAACGCGAAACTGAGAAGCAGAATTGAGAAAATTTTTTTCCACATGCTACACTCTCCTTGTAGAAGGGTCATCCAAAATTTTCTGGATGACCCTGACGTTTCAGAAATCAATGATCTGCGTGCGAGATTCAGAGCCGCGATCCGGATTACTGATCGCCCACGGTTTATACGCGATGGATTTGCCATCTTTGGTGCTGACATTCAATGTCCAATCGAGCACACCCAATGGATAGTTCAACGGAATATCAAACGACGCAGTCCAAAACCATGGCGAATCGTTCGTACTGCCGTGTCGGCCGAATCGGCCTTTGATTTCTTCGCCGGTCGGCAATTTAACTGCCGCGCTCGCGACCTCTTGATCGGTCAAACGTTTTCCGGTTGTGGCATCTAAAACTTCAAAACGAAAAACGATCCGCATCCCGCGTTTGAAAACGCTCGTTTGAACGCACGATGGATTCGTGATGCCGCTCGCATCGAAATTAAATGAACTTTCTCCCGCGCCGGAGGTCACCGTATCCGCGTGCACGTACAATTTCATCGCGTCGTAAAAAGAATTTGGCGGAACCGGCGCAGGCGGCGGTGGCGGCGGCGTAAAACCGGGCGGCAGCGGAGTATTCGTCGCACGCGGCGCGGCGGTGGGCGCGGGTCGAGCGCCTAAAAGGACTCCGGCATTGGATGTCGCGGCTGGCGCGACCGGCGTATTTTGTTTCTGCGCCTCCGCGATTTTTTTCTGCGCGTCCGCGATTTCTTTTTCCTTCGCGGACAATTGCGCTTGCAGCGACTGCACTTTTTGATCTTGCGCGGTCAACGCTTGTTTCGCCGAGTCGTAATCGCTTTGCGATACGCCGCCGCACGCGATCAACAACGACGCGAGCGCGATCAAGAGCGTGAACGCGCAGAGCGATCGGATTTTCAAAAACATGGTTCCTCCTTGCATTTTTTATTTTCGTTTTCCGATTCATAATTTTTTCTCTGCGTTCTCCGCGTTCTCTGCGGTGAGAACTTTACCTCCTTTCGCGGAACAGAAAAATTCCCAATACTTGCGCTAACACGAACGCGTACGTCGCCCATACCGCGATCACTACGCCGACGAGCGCAAAGGGTGCGGCTCGGCGAATGTCGTCTAACCCGATTCCAGCCGCGTTGTACGATGACGCGGGCGGAGCGGATTCTTGAATCTCGATCGTTTGCGCAGTCTCCGCGTAAATTCCACTCGCTTCAGACTCAACAAGGATGGTTTGTTTCGCAACATCCAGCGTGGGACGATAATCCAAGAATGCCACACCGTTCGCGTCCGTCCGCGCGACACCGATTTCCATTTTGCCGCGCGTGCCG
>JACQEA010000040.1 GCA_016200825.1 Chloroflexota bacterium
ACCTGAAACTTAAATGTCTTTCCAAGCTCAAGCTCGCCCACAACTTGTCGCGCGACCTGGCGCGCCGCCGCAAGATGATACGATCATCGGCAAGGCGTACGATCCGCAAATCACGCGGCGATTGCTGAAATATCTCGCGCCGTACCGCCGCAATATTTTCGTCGCGATTGCGCTTGCGACGGTCAGCACGTTCGCGGGCGCGGCGGGTCCGTATCGCGTGAAAATCGCGCTCGACAATGGCATTGCCGCGCGCGACGAGCGCGTGCTTTTGCAAACGATCGCTTTTTTTCTGGTGAGCGCGGCGGTGATGTGGATTACCACGTACGCGCGCGTGCGGATTATGGCAGTGATTGGACAGAGCGTCATTTTCGATCTGCATCGCGAATTGTTCGCGCATTTGCAAGCGCTCTCGCTCGGATTTTATACGCGCATGGCGGTGGGGCGCATCATCGCGCGCGTGATCAACGACGTGAATGTTTTGCGCGAGATGATCACGTGGGCGCTGATAGATATTTTTCGCTCCGCGTTCGATCTCGTCGGCATTGTGATCGCGATGGTGTTGCTCAATGCGCAGTTGTCGCTCGTTACGTTTTTAGTTTTGCCGTTGATGTTCGTCGCGACCGAAATTTTTCGCCGCCGCGCGCGCGCCAGTTATCGGTTGGTGCGCTCCGCGATTGGCTGGGTCAACGCGGTGTTGAACGAAAATATTGTCGGCGTGCGCGTCGTGCAATCATTCTCGCGCGAAGAAACCAACTATCGCCACTTTGCCGAACGCGTGAACGGCAACAATTTGCTCGTGAACAATCGCGCCGCGTTGATCGTCTCCGTTTTTTTTCCGACGATTGATTTGATCGGCAGCGTCGCGTTGGGACTCGCGATTTACGTTGGCGGGCTGGCGGTGTTTGGGTCCGTGAATCTCGGCGAGTTGACGGTCGGTACGCTCACCGCGTTCGCGCTGTACATTGATCGCTTTTTCAATCCGATTCGCCAACTCTCGAATCGTTACAACACCTTTCAAGCGACGATGGCGGGGAGCGAACGCATTTTTGAATTGCTCGATACGCCGATCACCGTGCGCGATGCAACCGACGCGCGCGCGATCCCGCCGATTCGCGGCGCCGTAGAATTTCGCGATGTCAGTTTTCATTACGAAGATGATAACATTCCGGTGCTGGAGCAAATTAATTTGCGCGTCGCGCCGGGGCAAACGATCGCGCTCGTCGGCGAAACGGGCGCGGGCAAATCTACCATCGCCAAGCTCGTCTCGCGTTTCTACGATCCAAGCGCAGGCGCGGTGTTGATTGACGGAATTGATTTGCGCGCGGTCACGCAAATATCTTTGCGCCGTCAGATGGGCGTCGTGTTACAAGATCCATTTTTGTTCGCGGGCACGGTGCGCGATAATATTGCGTACGGCGATCCGAACGCGACGAACGAATCGGTGCAAGCCGCCGCGCGCGCGGTGGGCGCGCATGATTTTATCGCGGCGTTAGATGGCGGGTACGATGCGTTGGTTGGTGAAGGCGGCGCGATTTTATCGGGCGGACAAAAGCAACTCGTTTCGTTCGCGCGCGCGTTGCACGCGAACCCGCGCATTCTCATTCTCGACGAAGCGACGTCGAGCGTGGACACGCAAACCGAGCGCGTGATTCAAGCCGCGCTCGAAAAATTATTCAAGGATCGCACCGTGTTTGTGATCGCGCATCGTTTGTCCACGATTACGCGCGCGGACAAGATCATGGTGATCGAAAAGGGAAAGATTGCCGAAGAGGGTACGCACGCGCAGTTGTTGGAAAAACGCGGCCGCTATTTTGATTTGTACACGATGGCGTTTGCAGAACGGAAATAATTTACGGACGCGGATTAACGCGGATGCGCGCGGATAAAAATTATTATCTGCTCTTTCCGCGTGCATCCGCGTCCAAAAGTTTTCTGAATGCTCATTCGTCCCGCAACCGAATCCGATCACGCGACCATCAAACGCGTCGTCCGCGCCGCGCGCATCAATCCGATGGATTTGGATTGGCGGCGGTTTTTGATTGCGCAAGACGCGGACGCGGGAAATATTATTGGCGTCGGACAAATCAAGGCGCACAACGATGGCTCGTGCGAACTCGCCTCTATCGCGGTGATTCCCGAAAAACAAAAGCAAGGCATTGGCAGCGCGATTGTGCGCGCGCTGATGGCAAAAGAATCGCCGCCGCTCTTTTTGTTTTGTCAGGCCAAATTGGAAATGTATTACACGCGTTTTGGTTTTCGCAAAATCGGCGTGGAGGAAATGACGACGTACTATAAACGGATGTGGCGGTTGGTGAATGCGATGCCGGAATTTATTCGCGCGAATGTGCATGTGATTGTGATGAAGTGGGATGGATAATTCAGTCACCAGTCACCAGTCATCAGTCATCAGTCGCCAGTAAGAATTGAAATTTGATTCCTGCAACCTGTGACCTGAAACGTGCAACCTGAAACTCTGAAACTTCTCTTCATCTTCGCGCACCCCGACGACGAAACGTTTGGCACCGGCGGAACGATTGCGTATTACGCGCGGCGCGGCGTGGAGGTGCATTACATTTGCGCGACGCGCGGCGAAGTAGGTGAAGCGCCGCCCGATTTGCGCGGTTACAAATCCGTCGGCGAAATGCGCGAAGCGGAATTGAAATGCGCGGCGGATATTCTCGGCATTCACGCGATTCATTTTCTCAATTATCGCGATTCGGGAATGCCCGGCTCAACCGACAACACAAACCCCAACGCCTTTGCCGCGCAACCGACTGAATTGATCGCGCGCCAGATTGCGTCATTGATTCGCGAGATTCGTCCGCAGGTCATCGTCACGTTCGATCCCATCGGCGGATATTTGCATCCCGATCACATCGCCGCGCACAACGCGACGTTGCGCGCGTACGAAATCGCGGCGGACGAAAAAGAAAATTTGGATGGGCGCGCGGCGCATCGCGCGCATAAATTGTACTATTCCACTTTCTCGCGGCGATTCTTGCGCGCGGTCATTCGCGCGATGCGCTTGATTGGGCGTGACCCGCGCAAATTTGGCACCAACAACGATATTGACATTACAAAAATCGCCGAACACGATTTTCCGATTCACGCGCGCGTCCCGGTGAACAGCGTCGCGGCGATCAAGCAGGAAGCGTTCAAATGTCACGCGAGCCAAGTGGGCGGGATGGGGCGCGGCGCGCGTGTGTTGCAGCGATTTTTGGATCGCAATGAAACTTTTATGCGCGCGCTTCCAGCCGAACCGCCCGCGCGCGTAGAAAAAGATTTGTTTGAGGGGATTTGATCCATAATGCTGGGTTTGCTCGGGTCAGGTTGATGATGTATAATGCTTATGTGTAAGGCATACAAGAGTATGATGTATGAAGACCATGCATGAACGACCTCTGCAAATTTATCTGCGCCCTGACCAAGACCGCGCGTTGCGGCGCATGGCGGAAAAAGAAAAAATTTCGATTGCCGAATTGATTCGGCGCGGCGTTGATCGAGTTTTGATGGATGCGCCGTTGAAAGATGATCCCGCGATGCGGTTGATCGCGTTAGGCGAATCTGGCAAATCCGACCTTGCGCGTGCGCACGACAAGTACATCGCGCGCGCTCACCGGCGCAAGAGACGTTGATGGCGCGCGAACTATTTGTTGATGCCAGCGCGTGGATTGCCCTCGCAGACAAGAGCGACAGCTTTCACGCGCCTGCCGCCAAGATTTATCCTCAACTCTTGACGGACTATCAACGCTTGATCACGACGAATTTGGTTGTGGCGGAAGTCTATATCGTCGTGCGAGTTGAACTGGGGCATGCGGCGGCGACTGCATTTTTAGAGAGTGTGCGCGACAGCCCGCGCATCGAAAAAATTTTTTCAACGCGCGCGATGGAAGAACAAGCCGAGACAATTCTGCGCAAGTACGACGATCAGGATTTCAGTTACGCGGATGCGGTTAGCTTTGCGTTGATGAAAGAGCGCGGAATCAAAGAGGCATTTGCGTTCGACAAACATTTTCTTACGATGGGCTTGCGTTGCATTCCGGCGCGCGGATCATAGCAAGCAATTTCTCTGCCTCTATTCAGCCACTTGCTCTGCTCTGGTCTTGATCGCCCTCAGCCACACGACGCGAATCAACGCGCTGCCCGGCGAAATAATTCTCCAATACCACCAGAACTTTTTCCGCGCTAAATCATCCGTGCAAATAATTCGCGTCTCCGTTTCGAGACGCGTTTTGTTTTCTGCGAGCGCGGTTAATCGGAAATTCATCGCGGCTTTGGCAAAACTCGCGTCATTGAACGCGACGAAATGCTCCGCGCTTTTTGGTTTGACCCACGCGCCGCCTGCCGCGCGCCAGAATTGTCCAATCGCCCCCAAAACTATTTCGCGATTCTCTTCTTCCGCGAGGATGCTGAAACTCGCGCGCGTCACTTGCGCCAGCAATGGCTCGTTTGAGAATCGGCGCGGGATTTGTCCGCGAATGAATCGCGCGGGCAAAGCGCGAATCGCGAAAAGCAAATTCGCGACGGGTACCTCGCGCGGCGTCAACTCTTTCAGCGCGCGCCACACGCGCGCGGGCGAGGAGTGGATGGTAAGCGAGTGGAATTCGTAGAATTGAGAGTGGGGAAAAAATGAATCGAGCAAGGAACTCATATCATCTCAAGAGCCCTTGCACATCATCTGCGTCGCGAGTGAGACCAAGTAAATACATAGCCGCTTCTCTTGCACTCGGAAATTTCTTCAAAAAGTATTCGCCTTGGGATGTTTTCAGCAAGAGTTCTATCTTGTCAACATTCTTTATCAGCACTTGCTCGCTTCGAATTGCGTCCACGACCAACTTCCGAATAGACGCGGCTTGTGGAGCGAGGATTCTTTGAGCAATTTCCCCAACTTGCGCCGCGTCAAGTTTCTTCCATTTTCCCCACGACCGCTTTGGAATCGAGTTGTTGTCTTCGGGCCAATTGAATTCTATTTCGAAATCTTGAAGGACGCGACTCATATGCTCGAAAGGAATCGCAACCAATTCAACTCCGAAAGCGTTCATCAGTTTCTTGGAAGATTCTGTCCATTCGCCCATGATCACGGCGATGCTTTTGCGAACGCTTGGATAAGTTGTCCGTAGTTTGTAATGTGCGACGCAGGTCCATGACGCTTTGTCGCGGTTGTGTTTCTTGTATCGAATATACTTGGACTCAACAAGTATGAGCGGCTCGCCGGCTTTGTTCTCGACCGCAAGATCAATTTGATATTCCGTGCCGGTATCATTCACCATCAAAAGTTTTTTGCCCTTGCGTTTGCCGGGACGCGGACCTCCAATATCAACGTAAAGGTCGAATGGCTTGACCGACTCTTGAATAATTCGTTGTATTTCGGCTTCGGCAGCGTGACCAACTGCTTCGCCAAGCTTGCTCGCGTAGTTTGGCATTGTTGCCTACTTGGTAAGAGTGAGAATGCTTTCTTTCAGCGCGAGATGATGTCGCTGAGTGTTTCCTTTCCATTTGTCGCCGCGTGTTCTCAATTGTTGAATCGTAAAAGTGCGAAAGCCAATGCCGAGCGCGATTCTACCGAGAATCTCTTCGGTTGGAATATGCACGCCGTACGGCGCCGAATCTCCGAGAATCCAAACAGATTTTGCTCCCGGCTTCAAGACGCGAAAATTATCTTCGAGCGCGAGCGTCACATCATTGAAATACTGCCCGACCATAATGTCATAACTCTTTTTGCCGCCGTGTTCCATTCTTAAATGCGAAAGCCGCGTAACTTTCGTCTGCAACTCACGTGCCAACTCAGAGTCAATTGCTTTAACTTTATCGGAGAAAATATCTTCTACACTGTACTGATTGCGGTTGATTTGGGTAGTCGCGGAAATAATGAGTTGCGTGCGAACCTTGTCTGTGATTTCTCCCCACGAACTTGCGAAGCCATTAAAGTAAGTCTCTAAACGCGTTCGGTCAGCGTAATCATAATTGTTCAGATATGGTGGCGAGGTGAAACTTAAATCAATAATTTCATTCGGTAATCCCGAATGCCGAGCGTCGCCCAGAATTAGATGGCATGGCGATTGGCGAAATTGAGATGGGATACTCTTGAGATCAGAAATCATCTGAAATACTTGCTTGCCGAAAACTTCGACTCCATCTTTCTCCTGAATTCTTTTCTTCGGTGCAATGTAGGGCCAGCCGGTTGCCGCGGCGGACGCTTTACGCAACGCGCAAGTGAGGGCGATGAGGAAGAATTGCCGATAGGGTTCGTCGAGTTTCAAGATTTCTGCGCGGATGAAAAGCAGTTTTTGGAGATTCGCGTCGGAAAAGCATTTGCGGACAAGTTCTGGAACTAGGGCGAGGTCAACACATTTGGCTTCAGCAAGTTTGAAACGAATTTCCAAAGCCAATTGATTTGCAAGCGCATCGAGTTTGTCGAAATCGTAATTCCAAAAACTTTTTACGGACGCGACTTCGTAGACAAACGGATGCGCTTCCGTGCCGTACGATTCGATTCCGCGCGACTTGCAGACGACGAGCGTCGTTGCCGTTCCTGCAAATGGATCGAAGACAACACTGCCGGGTTTGATATTGTATTCTTCGAGGACATGCTCAACCGCGCGGTAAGAAAAACCAGCCGGGTATTGAAACCAGCGGTGAATGGGGGCGTGCTTGCTGTCCGCAAATGTACCGTATTGGCTTTGCGTTTGGTTGACGCGCGGCAGGTACGTACCGCGCGCGTCCTTGAGGACTCGTGCGCGTTTTCTCGACGCGCGTTTTGGCGCAACTTTCTTTTTCATGGCTTCTCAAGCGATTATAGTCGCTGAGGTCAGCGATGTCAATCATTTCTTGCGCGTCCGAAAAAATTTATTTGATTCCTATATCCTTCTCGATGGTCGCAATTGCCGCCTCGAGACGTTTGGGAATCTGGCGAATTCTTGTGATGGGCAAGCGTTTAGCGTGCACCGATGACCCTGGATTTTTATCCACGCGTTTCTTGAATTTGAGCATCTCGCGCCGAACTACGCTCGCGACAAACGCGTCATTATTTGATTTGGCGGGCGCATCTCCAATCTTTTGCAAAACCAAAATATACTCAGTATTTATTTTGCCAATGTCTTGGTTGTGATATTTGCGAGTGGCGTCTATATTTCGGAATAACGTTTTTCTTGTTTCAAATCCGGCATCCTTCGCCATAGCCGAGAAGAATTTGTGACTCTCAATCAATTCGTACTCAAGACTAGAATTGCCGACAACGATCGCGCATATATGATCAGATTTCAGAATGCGATTCATTTCGATCATCGCACGGAACATATCGCCCAAGTACTCAGAGAGCAAGCGGAAACGATTCGCGATGAAGTGCGAGTGCCCCCCAATCTCTTGGAGTCTGAAAGCATAATAATCCATCCCTAGCCAAGCCATGTTGTACTGATGGACACGGTAATAATCCAACGCGTTCACATACGGTGGCGAGGTGACAATCAAGTCAACCGACTTGGCCGGGAGCGCCACGCGGCGCGCATCGCCTTGCAAAACTGTCACTCGCGAAGTGCCAACACGACGCGCGGTTTCTTCAAACGCGTAGGTCATGCTTCTAATTTTTTGGCGGAAGGTCTTGAAAAACCCGTTCCGCCGTTCCGATTCAATCACAACGCGAATCGTGGCGGATAACGCTACGAGTCCGAGATTGAAAAGGGCTTGATTATCTTTCAACTCATCCAGATGTTCTTTTATCTTTTTCAATTCATCTATGATTTCAGGCGTAAACAGTTCGCTGATCTTGCGTTTAGGAAATTTCATGTCCGTATCATCGAATGCGCCCGCTTGGGTGAGATACGGGACATCATCGGATTCTCTTAGATGGAAAACCTCCTGCAATTTTGAAACGCTACCCAAAAGACGAGATTCGTCATCTGGGTTGATGAGTGTGGTCTTTGCTTTGCTGATTAGGCACGCGAGTGGATTCATGTCCACTCCCACACCCTTCCGACTCAAGAACATTGCTTCGACGAGTGTCGTTCCACAACCGGCAAATGGGTCGAAGACAATATCGCCTTCTTTTGTAAACAGTTGAATGAAAAGATTCGGGATTTGTGGAATGAATCTCGCCGGGTAAGAATGAAAAGTGTGCGTTAAGTACTGCGTCGTCTCGCCGGTGAAATCCCAGTTGACGCGATCAAGGGCTTCCCATGGCGAAGTGATAACGTGACGAATTGTCATGTCTCTTCGCTTTTCTTGGAGTTCAAATAATTCTAACTGCTTTGTGTTTGCCATCTATTCCTTTTCGCATGCGAGGATACCATTTCTGCCGATCAGAAGCAAGTCCACACAAATGAAAATCAATATTCGGACTCTGTTCTCTTCTCGTCCATCAACGCTTTCAACAATCCTTTGC
>JACQEA010000041.1 GCA_016200825.1 Chloroflexota bacterium
GACGATTGCAATATCATGCCGTTGTTGTTGTAGCGATACGTGTCGTTGTCGGTAAAATTCCACGAGCCCGTCCACACCGCCGCGCTATCCACGACGACAAATTTGTCGTGCATGATCGCGTTTGGATTTCCGCCAACAACGGTGATGCCTGCTTTTTGCAAATCTTTGAAGGAAGGATTTTCATCTTTGTCTTCGAGAATATCAATGTCCGTGACCACGCGCACGGTCGCGCCGCGTTTTTTCGCGGCGAGCAAGGCTTGCGTCACGTTTTCCAAATCAAGTTGATAGATCGCCATATCTACACCGACTTGCGCCGTGTTGATGAACGCGGTGAGTTGATCGTCCAAACTGCCATGATGATTCGCTTTATTGTCAGGAAATTTCGGCGTGGTGAAAAAAACTTGAATCGTCGCATTCGAATCGGGCGGCGGCACGGGACTCGTCGCGGGCGCATCACACGCCGCGAGCAAAAGAATGAGAAAAATAATCCGCGCGTATTTCATCGCGCTTTTCCTTTCCGCGATAAGGCGCGGCGTTGCTTAGATTTAGTTTTAGTTTTGGATTTAGGTTTGGATTTTGGCGCGGGCTTGCGCGCGCCACGAAGCGCGGTGAGCATCGCCAAGATTTTGGCTGGCGGAGAAACCTCGCGCTTGGCAAGTCCATCAATCAGCGCCGCGAAAAATTTTGCGGTAGTTTGCGGATTTTCGCGCGCACGTGCGTTGACCGCGCTCATCGCCTCGCGCACGCGCGCCAACTCGCGCGCGCCAATTTGTTGCGCGTCCGACGGATTCTGCGCCGCGGCGATTTGCGCGCCGAGATATTGAATCGCCCACTCGTTCAACGTTTTCGCTTCTTCGTCCTGCAAATTGGAACGGAGGCGCTCGTCTTCCATCAATTGCTCGACAACATTTTGCAGAACATCCTCATTCATCGCATTCCTCCTCAACAAAAATCGCTTGCAAGTATAGCACGCCGCGCGCGGGAAAACAAGCGGCAAAAAAACCTGACCCGTGAAAATTTGGTCAGGTTTTTTCTTTCATTCTACCCTCTTCGCTTTTTTCTGTCAGGAGAGTAAGGAGTAGCGCGCGATTTTGTGCTCTGCAAAACACTCTCGTGAGAAAATTTAGTCTAACCCTCGCAATAGCGCGCGAAAACCCGCCTGAGAGAAATGTTCATCTGTCGTCAGCGCCTCTTCTAATCCGTGTTCTTGCATGACCACAAACGAAATGCAATCGGTCAGACCCCATTCCTTGTCGAGCCGATTTTGAAAAAGATTAAATGCGCGCTCATAAATGACATCGGTCATCGGGATAATTTCAACAATGGGGTCATGTTCTAAACTGTCCAGCAATTGGATCGCGGCATGGCGAAATTGCAACTTGGAAAGCGCGTTTCCTATTTCCAACCAGACCGCGCGCGTTGTGACGAGTCGAGTTCCATCCTGTTCGAACTGATTGGCGATCTGCATCGCCTTTGAATGATAGGCGTCACTTGCCGAAGCGAGCGCAATCGCATAAGCCGTGTCAAGGAATACTGGCTTTGCCATCGCCGCGATTTCCGTAGAGATAATCTTCTATGCGTTCCGCCCAATCCGATGGACCTTGTATGTTCAAACTCTTCGCGATTTGAAGAAACGACTCTGTTTTTCCCACGATGGGTTCGGTCGTTTCCACAGTGATCCGAACCCGCGTATTCGGTTCCAACCCCAGGGGTTGATCGGGACGCAATACGTTCCCATCAAAAACCGCTTCTATACTTTTGATCATCTCAACCTCCCTGATCATTCAGTTCGATTTTATACCTATTCAGCCTCATTGGCAATCCTGATCCCCGAAACCACCTCCAACAAATGCGCGCGCCATTGTTCGTCCACTTGCGGACCCGCGAGCCACGCGCGATCGCGCGCCGCGCGCACGCGTCCATTGAATTGCACCGTCAACTGTGATTGAAGCGCGGGATCGTCGCGCCCAAACTTGATGACGATCCGACCATCCTCCACTGCGATGGCTTCTAAGCGCGCGCGCGTCGCCGCGACTTTGAGCCGCAACAAATAAAACATATTTTGCAACGCGGGCGGCGGCGCGCCAAATCGCTCGCGCAATTCTTTTTCCAATTCTTCCACTTGCTCGATATTATCCACGTCCGCGAGCCGCCGATATAATTTCAAACGCAGCGCGGAATCCGCGACGTACTCTTCGGGAATCTGCGCCTGAATCGGCAAATCAATCAACGGCGATTGCCACAAACGCGCGGGTTCGGCATCCTCGCGCGATCGTTGCGCGCGTTGCTGTTCGATCGCTTGCGAAAGCAAGCGGCAATACAAATCAAATCCCACCGCGGCGATGTGCCCGCTTTGCCGCGCGCCCAAAATTTCGCCCGCGCCGCGCAATTCCATATCGCGCATCGCGATTTGAAATCCCGCGCCCAGTTCCGATGCTTCCGCAATCGCTTGCAACCGATCGTGCGCGTCTGAGCTGAGCGGATTGTGTTTTTCGTACAGCAAGTACGCGTACGCGCGTGCGGCACTGCGCCCCACGCGGCCGCGCAGTTGATACAATTGCGCCATTCCAAATTTGTCTGCGTGATTGACGATTAGCGTGTTCGCGTTCGGAATATCAATCCCGCTTTCGATGATCGTCGTGCAAATGAGAACGTCGTACTTGCCTTCCGCAAAATTGTACATCACCGCTTCCAATTCTTCTTCGGGCATTTGTCCGTGACCAATCGCGAGATTCGCTTCAGGCACGAGTTTGCGTAATTGTTCCGCGATCACGCCAATGCCGATGACGCGATTATGCACAAAAAAAACTTGGCCGCCGCGATCGAGCTCACGCAAAATCGCATCGCGCACCAAACGTTCATCATATTCGGCGACGTACGTTTTGATCGGCAAACGATCTTCGGGCGGCGTATCAATCGTGGACATATCGCGCGCGCCGCTCAGCGACATATACAGCGTGCGCGGGATCGGTGTCGCAGTCAGCGTGAGCACATCCACTTGCGTTCGCAATTGTTTCAATTTTTCTTTGTGCACCACGCCAAAACGTTGCTCTTCATCAATAATCAGTAAACCCAAATCTTTGAATTGCACATCCGCGCTCAACAACCGATGCGTGCCGATCAAAATGTCCACGCGCCCGTCGCGAATTTCCTCGACGATTTCTTTTTGCTCCTTCTCAGAACGAAAACGCGACAACATTTCGACATTCATTGGAAACGGCGCGAGGCGTTCTTTGAACGTGGAAAAATGTTGTTGCGCGAGTACGGTCGTCGGCACGAGCATCGCGACTTGTTTGCCATTTTCCGCGGCTTTGA
>JACQEA010000417.1 GCA_016200825.1 Chloroflexota bacterium
ATATTATGGACCGAAAGTGAATGGACATTTGCCAACGCACGCGTGGTTCACCGCGTTCGCGCCGTACGAAAATCCGCAAATCGTCGTGACCGTTTTTATCGCGGGCGGCGGCGAAGGTTCGGAAATTGCCGCGCCGGTGGCGGCGGATATTTTGCGCGCGTATTATCGTCTGCCAAATGATTCCGCGCTCGCCGCGCCCGCGCAACCGATCGCGCCGCGCGTCAGTGTCGCTCAGCCGAGCGCGCGCGGAATCGCGCCGCATCGTTACGCCGGTAAATTGTTGAATGAAGATAAAGGCGGCGAATTGCCGGGAATTTTTGGAACTGTTTTAGACGCGAATGGTCGCGGCGTAAATGGAGTTTTGGTTGCCGCCGATAAATGCGATGGCAATCCAGTTTTTCGCGAGATCACGGATGGCAATGGCGCGTTTAATTTCAAAGGCGTGTACTGGCGCGATACATTGCGATGGTGTGTGCGCACACTCGCGCCCGGCGATTCCGAACCGTTGCAAATTTTGGTTGAACCGTACCATCGCTACATTGTTCAATTTGTGCCGACGCAATGACTCCCATCTCTTTCAAAGGCACGCGCGAAGGATTGCATATTACGCTCGCGCCCGCGCCGTGGCGCGAGATTATGGAAGAACTCGCGCGCCAATTGAATCGGCCCGGCGCGCAATCATTTTTTCGCGGCGCGCGCGTGTTGTTGGAAACCGGCAATCGCATGTTGGGCGTGACCGAGTTGGAAGAATTGATCGCGCTATTGGCGCAACATCAAATGACACTGACATCGGTTTTGGGTGAAACACAAACGCAAGACGCGTTCGTGCAACTGCGTTCCGCGATGCCGCCGCCACCCGAAAATTTGCAAGCCGAAATTGAATCCGCGCCGGAGCACGCGACGGAAGATTTGTCCGCGTTATTAATTCATCGTACGGTGCGTTCGGGTCAATTGATCCGGCACGCGGGCACGATTATCGTGATTGGCGATGTGAATCCCGGCGCCGAAGTCGTCGCGGAAAACGATGTGGTGGTGTGGGGAAAATTACGCGGCGTCGTTCACGCGGGCGCGTCCGGCGATACGCGCGCGATGGTGGGCGCGTTATTTCTCGCGCCCACTCAGTTGCGAATTGGAAATTTTATCGCGCGCGCACCGGACGAAAAACGGACGCAAGTGTGGACCGCTGAAATCGCGCGTGTGCGTGACGAACAAATCGTCGTCGAACCGTGGAACGCGGTGTAGGCATGTCATTGCGAGCGCCCAAGGCGCGAAGCAATCCCCAAGCAACATGGAGATTGCTTCGTCGGACAAAGTCCTCCTCGCAATGACCCAATGCAACTAACGGAGGAATCATGACAGGTAGAGTAATCACAATTACATCCGGCAAAGGCGGTGTGGGCAAAACGACCGCGACCGCGAACATCGGCGTCGCGCTCGCGCGGCGCGGTCAACGCGTCACGTGTCTGGACGCGGATATCGGTTTGCGAAATTTGGATGTGGTGATGGGTTTGGAAAATCGCATCGTTTATGATTTGGTGGATGTGGTGGAAGGGCGCGCGCGATTGCGCCAAGCGTTGATCAAAGACAAACGTTTGCCGGAGTTGACACTGATGCCCGCCGCGCAAACGCGTGACAAGTTGGCAGTGAAAGAAGCGCAGATGATAAAATTGGTCGAAGACTTGCGGAAAGAATGTGATTTTGTTTTGATTGATTCTCCGGCGGGAATCGAACACGGATTTAGAAACGCGATCGCGCCCGCTGACGAAGTCCTCATCGTCACGACTCCGGAAGTTTCCGCCGTGCGCGATGCGGATCGCATTATTGGTTTAGTCGAAGCCGCGGAAAAACCCGCGCCGCGATTAATTATCAATCGGTTGCGTCCTTCGATGGTCAAGCGCGGCGAAATGCTCGACACCAAAGATGTGCTCGAAGTGCTCGCGGTTGAATTGATCGGCATCGTGCCGGAAGATGAAGCGATCATCACGTCCACCAACAAAGGTCAGCCGGTCGCGTTCGAAGATCGTTCGCCCGCGGGCGCGGCATTCACGCGCATCGCGCAAAGAATTTTGGGCGAAGATGTTCCGTTTATGGTGTTTGACGATACGAGCGGACTGTTCGATAAAATGTCAAAATTTTTGAAACGATAATGTCAATGATTTATTTTACTCTCGGTCTCTGGTCATTATGCGTGGAGGCACCATGAGTTTTTTCTCTCGCTTGATCAATCCATCCAGCCACAGCGCGGCAACCGCGAAAGAACGCTTGCAACTTGTCCTCGCGCATGACCGCATCAACATTCCGCCCGCGACGCTTGAATTGTTGAAAGAAGAAATTATTTCCGTCATCTCGCATCACGTCGAAATTGATCGCGCGCGCGTCCAAGTGGAAGTCGAACGGAGCGCGGAAGGCAATCGGCTCATCATGAATATTCCGGTTCTCGGTACTGCTTCCGCGACGAAACAAGCCGCGCGTTCCGTCCGCGAACGGAAGGCGCGCTAATCGAATTTTAAAAAACTATGCAGCGATTTGATCGGCAACAATTTGAACATTTCGATTTCCTCCTCTTTGGCGCGACGGTTTTGCTCGCGCTCATCGGCATCGCGATGATTTACAGCGCGACCGCGTGCCTCACCGACGAACCGCTCGATTTTTCCAGCCCAACGATTCGCCAACTTTTATATCTCGGCGCGGGAATTGTCGCCGTACTTGTTCTCGCGCTGATAGATTTTCGCGTCTATAATTCTTTGCGCTGGATCATTTGGCTGTTTGTCATCGCGACGCTCGCGACGGTTTTGGTCATTGGACAAATCACGCGCGGCGCGCAACGTTGGATTGATTTTGGATTTTTTTTGTTCCAGCCCTCCGAAGTGAGCAAATTGCTCGTAGTAATCGTCGTCGCAAAATATATGGCGGATCACGCGGACAAGATGTCGCGCTGGCGCTATCTCGCGATTTCACTTTTTTTTGTCGCGATTCCCCTCGTGATGATTTACGCGCAACCGGATTTGGGAACGACGCTCGTTCTCGCGGCGACGTGGGGCGTGATGGCAATTGCCGCGGGTTTGCGCGGACGCGATCTCGCGTTGCTCGGCGGAATTTTTATTTTTGTCGCGCCGCTTTTGTGGTTAAACTTGCGACCGTATCAACAAGAGCGCGTGCTGACGTTTCTCGATCC
>JACQEA010000418.1 GCA_016200825.1 Chloroflexota bacterium
AATTCTTTTCCAATCCCGCGCCGCTGATACGCTTCGAGCAAATAGATAGCGTACAACTCTCCGTCGCATTTTTCGCGATCACTCCGCGCCGCGCCGCCCGAGGCAAAACCAACAATCTGTTTCGAATCAGCTTCTGCGACGAAACAAAACGCCGTCGAATTCTCCGCGCACAATTGCTCGCGCCATTGTTGTTCACGACGCTCAACCGAAAGATGCGCCAGAAAATCTTCTGGCAGAAAATCGCGATAACTCGTTCGCCACGACTCGACATGCACTCGCGCGATTGCCGCGGCGTCGTCACAACTTGCTTCGCGAATTTCCATATACGGCTCAGTAGGGGCGAGGCATTCGCACGATCTTGATTTTGTGAAATCTTGGATCGCCCATTCAAAAAAATTCCACTCAATTACTCTTTGCTGGCGAATGCCTCGCCCCTACAATAACCCCGCCAACGCCGCCGCGTCATTCACCGGCAACTTGCACGCAAAATTCTGGCATACGTACGCCGTCGCGCGATTAGTCACGCGCGCGCGTCCTTCCA
Source organism: Chloroflexota bacterium (assembly GCA_016200825.1). Taxonomy (GTDB): domain Bacteria; phylum Chloroflexota; class Anaerolineae; order UBA4142; family UBA4142; genus JACQEA01. The sequence goes on from JACQEA010000418.1 coordinate 542, forward strand.
ACAACGGAATCGCGCGCGATTCTTCTCCGCGCGCCCACGCGACGACCTGATTCGGACGATAGTCCGCGAAAACAGTTTCAAGCAATTCTTGCGCGTCGTCGCCAACAATCGCGATTTCTTTTGGCGCGCCGAGCGCGAAATCGAGCGCGCAGAGCCATTGCGCGAACGCGGTGGGATGTTGCGCGAGCGCGGGTTGAATCGCGCGGAGCGCGCGGTCTGCCGCGTCCGCGTAACGCGCGTCGCTCGTGTACGCCGCGAGTTTTAGCAGAATCGTGACCGCCATTGCATTCCCCGATGGCGTTGCATTGTCTTGCAAATCTTTGGGACGCGTGACCAACTGTTCATGGTCATCACTCGTATCAAAAAATCCGCCGCGCGGATCGGCGAAACGCGCGAGCATTGTATCCGCAAGTTCGCGCGCTGCAATGAAATATTTTTCATCAAAGGTCGTTTCGTACAGCGCGAGCAATCCTTCCGCGAGACTCGCGTAATCTTCGAGATAGGCATTCAATTTCGCGACGCCGTCTTTCCACGAACGCAATAATTTATTTTGGTTTTCGTGTTTTTCGCGCATTTCGTGGATAAGAAATTCTGCATTCCGTTCCGCAATCGCGCGATAATCATCGCGCTTGAACACACGCGCGGCTTCAGCAAACGCCGCGAGCATCATTCCGTTCCACGCAGTCAATATTTTTTCGTCGCGCGCGGGCTTGATTCGTTTCTCCCGCGCGGCGAAGAGTTTCTGCCGCGCTACCGCGAGGCTCTGTTCGACAGCGGCAATAGTTGTCTTGTGTAACGCGGCAGTCACGTCCAATTCTTGCGCGGCGAAGAGAATATTCTGTCCCTCAAAGTTGCCGTTCTCGGAAACGCCGTACGCGTCCAAAAATAATTTCGCGTCGGTTTCTAGGATCGAACGGATTTCCTCAGCCGACCAGACAAAAAATTTGCCTTCGTGTCCTTCCGAGTCCGCATCTTGCGTAGAAAAAAATCCGCCGCGCGCGTGCGTCATTTCGCGCGCGACGTAATCGAGCGTTTCTTCCGTGACGCGGCGGTAGAAATCGTCGCGCGTAACTTGCCACGCGTGCAAATAGACGCGCGCGAGTTGCGCGTTATCGTACAACATTTTTTCAAAATGCGGCACAAGCCAATGGTCGTCGGTCGAATAGCGGTGAAATCCTCCGCCGAGTTGATCGTACATTCCGCCGCGCGCCATTTTAGTGAGCGTCGCGCGAATCATTTTCAAAATAAATTCATCGCGGTGATGCGTGTACGTGCGAATCAAAAATTCGAGCGTCATCGGTTGCGGAAATTTCGGCGCGCCGCTCCACCCGCCGTTGGTCCAATCGAAACCGCGTTGAATTCCAATCAACGCGCGGTCGAGCGTTTCGCGCGCGAGCGGCGCGGAGTCGGTTGAATCGCGAATAAAATCGTTTTGCGCGAGCGCGTCGGCGATGCGCGCGCTGCCATTCACAATTTGCTCGCGGCGATTTTTCCACGCGTCGGCAACCGAATTCAAAACATCTTTGAACGACGGCATGCCATAACGCCGCGTGTTTGGAAAATAGGTGCCGCCGTAAAATGGTTTTCCATTCGCGGTGAGAAAAACGCTCATCGGCCATCCGCCGCTGCCCGTCAGCGCGACGACCGCGTTCATATAAATCGAATCGAGATCGGGACGTTCCTCGCGATCTACTTTGATCGAAATAAAATCGCGATTGAGGAGCGCGGCGGTTTCTTCATCTTCGAACGATTCGTGCTCCATCACGTGACACCAATGACACGCCGCGTAACCGATACTCAAGAAAATTGGTTTGTCCTCGCGCATTGCTTTATCCAGCGCGTCGCGATTCCACGCGTGCCAATCAACGGGATTGTGCGCGTGTTGCAAAAGATACGGACTCGTTTCGTGAATTAACTCATTCGCCATTTGCTATTTGCCTTCCGCCATCTGCCAATCTTACCACTCGACCAATTTCCAAATTTCGGGCAGAGATGTTTTTTCTTCCCCGCCAATTTCCGCAAAAATCGCAACCGCGTGTTTGAGATGATCCATCGCGCGCGCGGGTTCGTTGGACGCGTGAAATAAATCCGCGAGATTGTTATGCAACGCGGCTTCGCGGTGACGATCGCCAATTTGGACGCACCATTTCAACGCGTGTTCCGTCAGCGCGATGGCGTGCGCGTGATCACCGCGCGCGCGCACAACGAGCGCGAGATTATTCAGCGCGGCGATCTGCGCGTTGGGATCGTTCAATTTTTCCGCGAGCGCGCGGCTGGTTTCCAAGTGAACCCGCGCGGCATTTAGTTCACCGCGTTGGCGCGCGAGAATTCCCAACAGGTTGTGCGTTTGCGCGAGCGCGCGCGCGTCTTTAGTTTTTTTCGCAAATACCAACGCGCGTTCCGCCGCCACGCGCGCGGCTTTGTGATCGCCGCGTTGATGCGCGGCAAGACTCACGTCGGCGCAAATCCGCGCGCGTTCCGCGGGCGCGCGCGCGCGTCCCAACGCCGCGCGCGCGGCGCGATAATGTTCCGCCGCGATTTCATTTTCGCCGCGCCGCTGATACACGTTTCCAATTTTGTGTTCGATGCGCGCGGATTTTTTTTGGCGCGCCGCCGCAGATTCATACGCCGCGAGCGCGGCGCGATAATCGCCGACGAGCGTTTGCAAATCGCCGATGCCTTCATTCAATTTCGCCGCGTCACCGTCGCCCAACGCGAGCGCGGCGCGATAATGCGCGAGCGCCTCGGCGTTCGCGAATAAATCGCGCGCGTGATCACCCGCGAGTTGAAAATAATGCGCCGCTTCGCGCTCCGCACCCGCCGCCAAAAAATGCGGCGCGATTTGACTCGCGCGCGCGCGAATTTCGCCGCGCCCGCGCGCGAGTAACGATTCCGCGACGCGGCGATGCAACAGTTGCCGCCGCGCGATTGTCGTTTGTTCGACCACGAGCGCGCGAAATTTATCGTGTGTGAAATCGTACGCCGCGCGCTCTTCGCGAATCAATCCCTGCGCGATCAAATTTTCCAACGCGCTGACAATTTCTTCTTCACTGCGTCCACTCGCCGCGCGCAACGTGTCGAGATCAAACGACCGACCAATGATTGCCGCGGCGGTGAGAAGTTGCGATTCGATTTGTCCTGCGCGCGCTAACCGCGATTCGATCAACGCGCGCGCGCTGGGCGGCAAACTCCAATCCAGCGCGTGATTGGATTGCGCGAGCGCGGCTAAATATTCCGCGACAAAAAACGGCAACCCTTCGGTCTCGCGATATAATAGCTCGAGCGCGTCGTTCGGCAAATGGTCGATCGCGTAAATCCATTCTTGCACCGCCGCGCGATCCAAGCGCGCGAGCGAGATTACGGTCGCGCGTTTTTCGCGCAAAAAATTCGCGAGCAAGCCGCGTAACCGATGCGCGCGCCGGATCTCTTCACTGCGCCACGTCGCGAGAAAAAGAATTCGTTCGCCGTGCGCGCGCCGCAACAAAAACGCCAGCAAGTCGAGCGAAGATTCATCCGCCCACTGTAAATCATCAATGAAAAAGATTCGCGGCGCGAGCGCGGAAAAAATTTGCGCGATGCTTTCAAAAAATCGCGCCTGCGCACCCGCGTTATCCAGCGGCGGAACGGCAGGCAAATCCGCGCGGCGCGCAGCAATTTCAGGCAGAAGGCGCGCGGCTTCGGCGAGAAGCGCGACGGGCAATTGCATCACGCGATCACGCGAGTGATTGAACGCGGCGCGCAAGGTTTGCACAAATGGCGCGAACGCAAGTTGCGTTTCACCCTCATAACAACGCGCGGAAATGATCGCGGCGTTTTGCGCGCGGGCGCGGCGAAGCAATTCTTCCGCCAGCCGCGTCTTGCCGATGCCCGCTTCGCCTTCGATCACAATCCACTGCGCGTCGCGCGTGTTCGCGTACGCGTCCAGAATATTTTTCAATTCCTGCGCGCGCCCGACGAATGGAGTTGGCGCAGAGGAAATTGGGAAAAGAAAATTTTTTTCTTCTGCGGCATTTTGTCCGCGCACCCGTCGGTTCGAACTTTTTATTTCTTCATATGCGCGCGTGGTTTCTTCTAACGGCGCGACGCCCAACTCTTTTCCCAGCACGCGCGCACATTCGCGATATTGCCGCAACGCGGCGGCGCGTTGCCCGCTCGCGGCGTACAACTCCATCAACGCGCGGTGCGCGGGTTCGTGGAGCGGATCGAGTGCGAGCCAGCGCCGCGCATATTCCATTGAGGTGGAATATTCATCCGCGGAGAAATAATGGCGGACGAGTTGTTCGAGCGCGGTGGAAAAATCGCGGCGAAGATTTTCGCTTTGGAAAAATTGCCATTCGTCAAAGTTGGGCGCGTCGCGCAACGAAAAGCCCGCGAGAAAATCCGCGCGATAGATGCGCGCGGCGGCGGTAAGGTGCGCGATACACTGCGCGGCGTCGGCGCGGGCGCGCGCGACGAGCGCGCGAAATTCGGCGACGTCCACGTGGAGACGCGCGTGGTTTGCCAACGTAATCGTTTCGCGATCCGCGTCGAGAAAATTTCCGCCGAGCGCGCGATTCAAAACTGAAAGTGTGCGGCGCAATGCGGCGCGCGCGTGAGATTGATCGTACTCCGACCACATTAAATTCGCGAGCGCGTCGCGACTCTGCGGCTCGCGATTGAGCAAA
>JACQEA010000052.1 GCA_016200825.1 Chloroflexota bacterium
CCTTACCTTTCAATTCAACTCCACTTCCGCTCTGGGAGTGGCTAATCGCGCAGAGATCAAATTCTTGCGAAGGGCTCAAGTACCGCTGTCATGCTGAGCGAAGCGAAGCATCTCGTTGACTCGTTTGATTTCATAATGCGCAACAAGATTCTTCGCTCCCTTCGGTCGCTCAGAATGACATTGTAATTTTTCTTTTTGGACCGAATAATTATCTCTTCGATGTTAGCCACTCCCTCCGCTCTCACTACGCCCGCGCGTTCATGCTTCGCGATTAATTTTACGCGTCCGCCGTTTTGCGCGCGCACGACCCACCGCGGGTTTTTCGCGCGCGTCCCCGCTCGAAAAATTCGTGACGGTCACGCGCCAAATATCGCGCGCTTCGTACGATTTGCCGATGGATTCGATCCGCGCGCGGTTTGGAAATTCGCGCGCGAACGCGTGGAGAATTTTCGTGAGATCGTCGTAGCGATAGTACGTGTCGAAACGAAGTGGCGGCATCGCGATTGCTCTTGCGTTAGGGCGTGTATGCAAAATCTTCGCGCAGGATTCTTGACCGTATGGCAGAAAGATTTTTCATCGAAACGACCCACAATAAATCTTTTTGCATACACGCCCTAGAATGCGCGGATTATACGCGCGGTTAGATGGATATGCAATCGTCTCTCACGTCATTGCGAGCCGTCCTGCGGACGACTCGCAATGACGTGAGCCCACTTTGCACACCGCGCGCATTTATGCTACAATCGCGCGCGATTCGGTGAGGAATCAAAGAGGAGGCAACATGTTTGGTCTGCAACCTACGCACATCGTGATCATTCTAGTCGCCGCGCTGTTGATCTTTGGACCGTCGCGTTTGCCGGAATTGGGGCGCGCCATCGGCAAAGGCATCAACGAATTTCGTTCGGCGTCCAAAGAAACGACCGACGCCTTGAAACAAGAACTCGATAAAAGCGCCGACGAAAAAAAGGATACCAAGAGCGCGTAAGCGAAAATAATTTTCGCTGGCAAGTCCAACGTAAAATCTCGCCGCACCTCGCGCGAGATTTTGCGATTCTAAAACGGGCTGGACGCGTGAAAAATTTATGGCTGAAGAAAAACGGCTGGGCTTGATCGAGCATCTCGACGAATTGCGCAGTCGTCTCATTGTGGCGCTCGTCGCGATCCTCGTCACCACCGCGTTAGCGTACATTTTCTCCGATACACTCATTTTTATTTTGCGGCTCCCCGCCGGCGATATCAAACTGCGCGCGTTCAGTCCGATGGACGGATTTCTAATTCGTTTTCGCGTCGCGGTGTACGGCGGCGTCTTTCTCGCCGCGCCGGTGTGGATATTTGAAGTCCTGCGTTTTCTCTCGCCCGGCTTGTTGCCCCGCGAACGAAAATTTATTTTTCCCGGCGTCGTCGCGATGCTTGGACTCTTTGCGCTCGGCAATGTATTCGGCTACCTGATGTTGCAAAACATGTTCAGCGTACTCTTTACCATGTTCGGAAGCGAATTGGAATATTTTCCGAGCGCGGATCAATATATTTCGTTCGTCACGTATTTTCTCATCGCGACGGGACTCGCGTTCGAATTGCCGATCATTCTGTTGCTCGCGATCAAAATCGGTTTTGTCTCGATTGATCAAGTCAAGCGCCAACGGCGCGTCGCGTACTTTGCGCTATTTGTTTTTGCGGAATTGATTACCCCGGTCGCCGATCCGATTATCGCGCCAACGGTGGTCATGATTCCGATGCTCGTCCTCTTTGAGCTCGCGCTTTTTATCGCGCGCTTCATCGCGCCGAAACCTACGACCGCCACGTTACCTGCGGAAACTAACGCCACCTCTTGACGCAAACCGCGTCCGCAATGGAAAATTCTTTTCAGCATAATTATCTCACCGCGAACGGCATTCGCTTTCATTATGTAGCAGCCGGACGCGGTGATTTGGTTTTGCTTCTGCACGGTTTTCCCGAATTTTGGTATTCGTGGCGATTTCAAATTCCCGAACTCGCGAAATATTTTCGCGTGGTCGCACCGGACTTGCGCGGCTATAACGAAACCGAAAAACGCGGTCCGTACAATATGGCGACGCTCACAACCGACATTCGCGATATTGTTCGCGCGCTTGGATATGAGCGCGCGCACATCGTCGGACATGATTGGGGCGGCGCGATTGCATTCGCGACCAGCGCGCTCTATCCTGACCTCGTCAACAAACTCGTCGTGCTTAACGCGCCGCATGCGCCCGCGCTCGTGCGCGAGTTTCGCCGCAATTGGCGTCAGCGTTTCAAATCGTGGTACATCGCGGCGTTTCAAATTCCATTTTTGCCGGAATTGATTCTGGGTTCGTTCAACGCGTGGGGAATTCGCGCGATGTTACGCGCGGGCGCGCGCGACGCGCAAACTTTTTCGGACGCGGATTTACGCGCGTACGCCGACGCGATACTCAAACCCGGCGCGTTGCGCGCAACCATTGGTTATTATCGCGCGTTGCGGACGCGGCAAGCGATGCAGAGCGGGCGCGCGTTTCGCAACATCGCCGCGCCGACATTGATTTTGTGGGGCGAAAAAGATATCGCGCTGGAAGTGGGGTTGACGCGCGATTTAGAGCAATGGATTCCGAATTTGCGCGTGAAATATTTTCCGAACGCGGGACATTGGTCGCAACAAGAGGAACCGGACGCGGTCAATGCGCAGATTGTAGAATTTTTGCGCGGATAAATTTACAAGGGCGAGTCAGTAACTCGCCCGCGTTTTTTATTTTAGAAATTCCCGCCGAGTACTTTGGCACCGGTCGGTTTGAGACTGCCGCCCGTCGGTTCAATCGTAACGCCCACGCCGGAATATTCTTTCAACATTTTCGGCGCGCGCGCGATCAACCAGCCGCGCCCTTGCGCGTCCACCGTAAACGTTCCGCCGCTGGTGCGATCTCCCCCAACATCCAGAAACCAAAATTGATACACTTGATTCGTCGGCAACGCGGGCAAATCTTGCACGAACACCGCCAGCGAACTTTCTTCGATATTGCGATACAATCGTCCGACCGCGTTCGGCGCGACCTCGGTGCCTTTGACGTGAATCGGTTGAACGTCCGCGTACGCCAGCGCGATCAAAAATTCGCGTTGGCGCGCTAACTGCGCGGCTTGTTGCGCGATTTGATTCTGAAAGAGAAACGATTGCGCGAGCGCGCCCAGCGCGATGACCAGCGCGAGCGCGGCGAACGCTGGCGCGCGCAATAAACTCGCGAACCAATCCCAAACGCGCGGAGATTGGCGGACGTTGCGCGTTGCCGCGCGGACGCGCGCTTTTAATCGCGGCGGGGGATTAAATTGCGGCGCGGCGTACGGCAACAACTCAGCCACCGCGCTATATTCCGCGATCAGGCGCGGGCAAATGTCGCAGGTTTGCAAATGTTTGTGCATGTGCGCGCGTTCTCGCGCGTCCAGCGCATCGAGAACGTACGCGGGAATCATTTCTTGAAATTTATGGACGCGTGCCATGCCTTTATTCCCTTCCGTAAAGCATACGGAAAATAATCGTTCGAAGATTTATCGCGATAGAGCATGTATGCAAAATCTTCCTACAGGATTCTGGAGCGTCCAGCAAGCGCGATTTTTCCGTAAAGCCACTTGCAATAAAACTTTTTGCATACACGCTCTAGTTCATTGTTCGCCCAATAATAATTTGAGTTTTTGCATCCCCAAGCGCATACGCGTCTTGATCGTGCCGAGCGGTTGGTGCAACAGATTCGCAATTTCCTGTTGCGTGTATCCTTCAAAGTACGCCATCTCAATCGCGCGGCGTTGTTCCAGCGGAATGATTTTCAACGCGTCGACAATCCGGCGATGCTCTAAACTTTGGATCGCGATCTCCAACAACGCGGGTCCATCGTCGGGAATATTGACGGCTTCTTCTTCGTCGTTCTGCGTCGCGCTCGGACGCACGCGTCGCCGGCGCAATTCATCAATCGCGTGATGATGCGCGATACCGGAAAGCCACGAGGAAAATTTTCCGCGATCCACATCGTAATCGCGCGCGCGCCGCCACACCTTGACGAAAACTTCCTGCACGACTTCTTCGGCACCGGCGCGGTCGTTGAGAATTCTCACCGCCAACGAAAAGACGAGCCGGGCGTAGCGATTATATATTTCCGCCAACGCCCACGCTTCGTTTCGCGCGACGAGCAGGATGAGTTCAACGTCTGAGGGGGTCGAGTTGTTCACGTCGGAGAAAGATTGTACTTGTAAGATTGCGGAGTGTCAAAAAGGAATTGGCTGAATTATTTTCGATCATACGCCTGTCGCAACGTTCTTCGCAATAATCGTTATCCACGAAACACACGAAGAAACACGAAAGAATCGTTAGAGTTTTCGTGTGCTTTCGTGTTTTTCGTGGACGCCTTTTCTTATTTCGCAAAGTCTACTGATCAATACAGATGAACACAGAAAAAAAAGATCAGCGTGAATCAATGCTCATTCCAATCTCTTCATAAATAAAAAAATTCCGTCGAACATCCCATCTAGGATAAGCGACGGAATTTTTTTC
>JACQEA010000440.1 GCA_016200825.1 Chloroflexota bacterium
GCGCACTTGTTGCGCCGCAGTCTCGCGCAACGTTCACAAGCGATGATTGTGATCGCGCGCGTTGGATCGCGTCCGTCGCTTGATTATTTTCAATCATCCAATCAATCTCAAATAGAAGGGAGGTGAAAAAAATGAATACGAACCCATTGTCTTTGAAAGGTTTCTTGACACTCGGCGGCGTTATCTTACTTCTTCTTGCCGTCCTCGGTTTTGTCGGTTTTAGTATCGGTGAAACGTTGTGGTTTGATAACGCAGAGAATGTCGCGCATCTCGTCTTGGGCGTCGTGGCGGTCGCGGCAGTGTACGTTCTGCCCGAGAATCTGCTGAAACCGTTGGTCGTCGTCGTCGGTGTCGTCGCGTTGTTCTTTGGGCTGTATGGTTTCGTTTTGCCCGCTGGTGCGATGGCTGCGGCTGGTAAGGCGGCAACCTACAACACCTTTGGTGTCGCGAATCTTGAAAGTCCAGTTGACAACGTGCTGCATCTCGTCGTTGGCGTGTGGGCGCTGTACGTTGCGTTCATGGGCAAAGGCGAAGCGATGATGGCGAAAAAGTAATTTCGTTTTTGCAAGGAGCGCGCAATGCGCTCCTTGCAGTTTTGCCATTCTGCGTACGAAAATCCTAGCGGGAGAGTCGCTCATGATTCTCCCGCTACCCATTAAAGCAATCAAAAAGATTTTTGCGCGTGCCCAATAAAATATTTCATCCATCTGATTTTGAAATATCAATTGATCGAGGAAGAAAAATAAATCATGAATGAAATACTCAAGCAAATTGATCTCGGCTCCGGCGATACAACCTTCAAACGCTATTTGCTGGAAGAGTTTGTCGAGGATTATGAAGATGGCAAGATGACACGCCGCGATGCGCTGAAAAAAATCGCGGGCTTGCTCGGCAGTGTCGCGATTGCAAACAGTATTCTTGCCGCGTGCGCGCCCGCGCCAACACCGGCTCCAACCGCCGCGCCAAAAGCAAACACCGCGACAACAGCGAGCGCGACAACTGCGCCGACATCCGCCTCGGTGAATGTTAGTCCGAGCGATCCCGATATTGACGCGAAAGCAATCGAAATTTCCGCGACCGGCGCGACATTGTTTGCGTATCTCGCGCGTCCGAAAAAAGATGGCGCGTATCCCGCGATTCTAGTTTGTCACGAAAATCGCGGACTCGTGGAACATATCAAAGATGTCACGCGGCGATTCGCGAAAGTTGGATACGTCGCGCTGGCGATGGATTTGGTTTCGCGTGAAGGCGGCACGGAAAAATTAGGCGACCGCGCGACATCGTTGTTGGGCAATATCAATCCCGATCAATTCGTCGCGGATTTCAAAAGTGGTCTGGCGTATCTCGCGAATCAATCTTTTGTTGCGCAAGGTAAATTTGGAATGACGGGTTATTGTTTCGGCGGCGGCGTGACGTGGCGCAGCGCGACGCAAATCGCGGAATTAAAAGCCGCGGTGCCTTTCTACGGATCCAATCCACCGCTCGCGGATGTTCCAAAAATTCAAGCCGCGATTCTTGGAATTTACGGCGGCACGGATACGCGCATCAATGCGGGCATTCCTGAAATTGAAGCCGCGTTGAAAGCGAGCAATAAAATTTTTGAAAAAATAATTTACGACGGCGCGGGACACGCGTTTCACAATGACACCGGCGGATCGTACAACGCGAACGCGGCAAAAGATGCGTGGGCAAAAACACTCGCGTGGTTTGAAAAGTACGTCAAGGCGTGAGCGCGAAAAAATGCGAAATTCATTTGGGACGCGGATGAACGCGGAAAAAGCAGATTAGATAAATAATATCCGACCGTTCCGCGTTCATCCGCGTTCAGAATATCTTATGCCATCACCAGAAACGATTCAACAATTCCTAGAAACCTCAGGGCTCACCGCGATTTTTATTGTGTTGCTCTTGAAGGAAATTGGTTTTCCAATTCCAATTCCCGGCGATTTGATTTTACTCGGCGCGGCGGCAAGCGCGGCGCAAGGACGCTTCAACGGTGCGCTCGCGTTTATCGCGATTGTCGCTCCGTTGTTGCTCGGCGGCGCGATTCAATATTGGATCGCGCGCGGACCCGGGCGCGCGTTTATTTATCGCGTGGGAAAAATTATTGGTCTCACGAAAGAACGGCTCGACCCGATGATCGAACGCGTGCGCAAGGGCGGCAGCGCGGCGGTTGCGTTGGGATTGACGACGCCGGGCGTGCGCATCGCGACCACGCCCGCGAGCGGCATTGCCGATTTACCGGCAAATATTTTTTTGCCCGGTCTGATTGCGGGGAGTACGTTTTTTGTCGCGTGGCATTTCGCGATTGGATATTTCGGCGGCGCGGTGTTGGGACTCTTGAATTTTTCCGCGGCGATCTTGATCGCGATTCTGATCGCGGTGATCGCGCTGGGAATTTTGGGCTGGTATTTTATTCGCCGCGCGCGTAACAAGCGCGCATTACAAATGTCTGCGCGCGAAACGTACGCGTATTGGGCGGAAGCATCTTGCCCGGCGTGTATCACGATTACATTGTTGCAAGAGACGCAAGCGGGAAAGAGATAACTAATTTCAAAAAGTCGAATAACAAATGAGCACGATTTGCTCTGGACACGATAAGTAATCTTGAAATAAAATCAGATTGAAGGAGGAGGAATGGAAAAATCAACGCAGGCATTTCCTTTCGGACTACGACTCGCGTTACTTTTGTCCGGACTGGAAGGGCTCGTCTTGGCAATCACAAGTATGGGCGCGCCAAAATTGGTCGCCGATTTATCCGGTTTGCCGGGGCAAGATTTGCCGGTGTATCAGCAAGCGGGCGCGGCGGCGTTAGGATACGCGCTGCAATCTTTGCTTTCGTTCCGCGCAAAAAATTGGGAACAGATTCGCATTCCCGTGTTCGTTGGGTTCATTGTCGTTCTGTTCACCGCGTTGGGCGCATTCTATTACGTCGTGTTGCTCGGCGTCGCCAAACCGTATTTGATTTTCATTCTCGCGTTTTCGATTTATTTGACCGCCGCGTTTGCGTACTATCTGTGGTCGTATTCAAAACAAACAGGAGGATTGAATCTATGAGCAAATCGAATGTTGTCGCGATTCTGCGCGTGGACGCGGCATTTAATTTTTTCGTTGGGACGCTGTGCTATATTTTCTACAAGCCGATCATCGCGCTCATTTTGTTTCCCGACACGAACAAACCGTTATACGCTAACGTGATGGGCGCGGGGATTATGGGTTTGTCAATCGTCGCGTGGCTCGCGTCGAATCGCCCGGAAACGTCGCGCGAATTTATCGCGGCGGGAATCATTTCGCGCCTCTTGGTCGCGCCCGCGATTTTGTACTGGCTCTTTATCGGCGGAATTGATTTGCCGCCGGTGTGGTTAGGTTTGTTGGCGGTTGCGGCGCAAGTGGTGTTGATTTCCGGCGAGGCGCTCTATCTTTATTCAACGCGCAATGCTATGTCCGCGAAGAAAATGTGATTAACGTACCGCCAAAATATCAAATCGATTTTCGACATCCGCGCGCGCAAACTTGGTCAGAATTGAACGAAACTTTTCGCGCGGGACGCGCGCCACAGCCGCTCCCCAACGGTCGTTATCGCGGCGAGTTGCTTGCGGTGAACGTTGCGCCCGGCTTGACTCAACTCATTCAATTCATCACCGCGCGCTGGATGCCGTGGCAAGGCAAATGCTTTGACGCGAAGACGGCACGCGGCGAAAATATTTTTACGCGCGATTCGTACGCGCTCGCGCATATCTATTGGCCGCTTTATCGCGCTTATCAAAACGACACACCCCTAACCTATCGCGCGTTTTCGTTTCGAACGCGTCGCGCGCCCGGTTTAACCGATCCCGACTGTCAAGTGTTGAAGATTGATTACGATCTGCGCGAAAATCCATCGTTCACTATTCGACGCGTGCTTGATGAAATCGTGCAAGTTGATGAGAATTTTTTTCTCGGCAAGGCGCATCTGAAATGGTGGTGGGGCA
>JACQEA010000053.1 GCA_016200825.1 Chloroflexota bacterium
CGGTCAGCACCTGCGTACTCAGGCGGCACTTGAGCGCGCACTGATTCTTGAACCGCAACTTTCAGTTCGTCGGGATTCTCCCGCGCAAATTTTAAGTTGATTCGGCAGTTCTTGCAATTCAGCCCGTCCACTGGATTCTCAGTTCCGCATTTGGGACAAACGATAGTGTTGGCTGGGGCGGTCATTGCTTGTACTCCTTTCTCGAATCTTTAGGTTTTTTTTCGAAAACACGCGATTGTTTTGCATAACGGGATGGCGGTAAACGTCGCGATTCGCGACACGGGTACGTTTTTGGATCCCCGCTAACGGTAAGGCGGGTGGCAGCGCGGCGGATTACATTTTCGATATGATCTCTGATCTTTTCGCTTCATACTCTTGCTCCGTGATGAGACCTGCCTCCCGCATTTCTTTCAACTTTTTCAATTTTTCTGAAGGATCTTCGGAATGCTTAATCCCCGGCACAAAGTAAATTTCATTAGGGGACGCGACGTTCTGCGCTGTGTCAACGCTTCGTTGAAAGATGCTTCGGCCTAACTTTATTCTGGCAACTACGGGAATAAACACGATCGCCGAATAGACAATGCCAGCGACGATGATGGTTTGCAGAGTGATGTCATTGCTTTTGCCAGTATTTGGATTGTCACAGAATATGGTTTGGGTGGTATCTACCTCGCCCGGTCGCGGATAAAACTCTTGCGTCTCAACGGAAAATTTACCGTCGCAAACAAACGGCGCCGCGACATTGAATAGAGGCGGAAAGACAGAACCACCCGACCAAGCAATCAGTCCGCCGATAAATAAACTGATCCCAATCGCTTTGAGCAGAAACATCATTCATCCTCCGGTTTGGAATTTTTTTCGTCCGCACATGACAAAGAGAACTGAAACCGCAATGAAAGTAAATTGCTAGGACGCGCCCGATTGAGGTTCAACGCGAACCGCGAACGATTCGCGGCGCTAGCAACGGTGAAATCAAAATCGCGATGCGCGACGCCCGCGCATTTTTAGATGCGCGCTCGCGCAATGATTGTTGGCGCGGAGATGAATAGGACCATTGAAAAAGCGAGACGTGCGCGCCAAGCGAGAAATCTTTATATGGCGAATGACAATCGCGATGCCTGAGAGACTCCTAATCTTTGAAAAACTGTGGAAAGAATTGTTTTACAAAATCCCTCCACTCGGCGGGCATGTTGCTGACCCCAAAAATGAATAGGAGCGTGAACGCGAAAAAGCAAAGCGCTCCGAGCGCAAAGTTGGCGGCACCGGATTCATCCGAATACAGTGTCTGTCCGGATCCTGGCGGAAGTTTAGGTGTTGGATTAGAAACGTTGGGGTCAACCGGGTTGGTGTTGCCTTGAAACCATGCAGGATCAGGATTCAATGTTGCGACAGTCTCGTAAGGCGGACAAGACGCGTGGAACGTTGCGCTTTTGAAGCCGACGAAATAGTCTTGCTTGAGACCTGTTTTACCATTCAAGTCCATCGCTTTGCCATTCGACTCGGTCGGATCATAATTCCCATTCGAATCCAAAATCCCGATCAAGAAACCATTGATCGCATCGGATTCCATAGAAACCCACGCCGATTCGGCGTTACGTACCTTCCATTCGAAGATTAACCCTGAACCTTTTTGCGGATCGTCAAATTTGCTGGCTTTGAACAGATCAATCGTTGGCTTGACCGCGCATAGTTGGCCGACTTTTGGCTGGCCAAGTCTTTGCTCTGTGTTGTTGTCCTGTCCTTGGGGTTGCCTTACTAGCGTGGGTGGACATTGGATAGGAATTCCCGCCGGAGTCCGCCCACAATCTTGCGCAGTTACCAATGCATTAATGCCCTGCACCAAAAATAGTGCAAGAACGATGACGATGAAACCGATGAGACGGAATGTTGTATTTAGCATTTATCCCTCCAATCTCCTCTTTCGCGCGTGCATATCTTTTCAGAGATGCATTATCTACGCGTTCGGTCAAGAAATTTCTCAATCACGCGAGCGATCGTCGCTGTCGCTACTTCTCGTATCGGTGTTGTTACCAGCACTCTGCCTCGCGTCTGTGCTCGTCGAGTCGCCGGTCAGTTTGAGGGTCTCTCCATCCACAGTCTTGTTGCCGGTCAGTTTGAGTGGCTCAGCGTCCACTGTTTTTTCGCCAGTCAGTTTGAGAGTGCCGTCACCAACTTTGGTAGTGCCCTCGTAGCTGTTGTCGCCGGTCAATTTGAGTGTTCCGTCGCCGGTCTTCGTGAGTGTGTCCGGTGATTTGCCGGTCAATTTGAGTGTGCCGTCACCGCTCTTCGTAAATCGTTCGTCGTTGGGCTCGAACACGCTCCACTTGGTACCGTGATGCAAACTTTTTTCGATGAAGAGCGCTATGCGGCGGACGGCGGCGTACTTCCACTCCGCAACGACGACAATCCCTACCGCCGCGAGGACTCCAAGTATTCCGACCAAGGCAAGCGGTTGAAAGGGTTGTGGCTGAGGTCCGAAAGACGACGGATCAATTCCCAATTGGGGCTGACCATTAGGGAGATTAGGATCAAGGTTTGTGTTTGAATCAACCGGGTTCGGGTTAGTGTTTGGGTTTATTTCCACAGGCGCGATTATCGGCGGACGAAGAGACTTTGAGTTGTCTGCGTTGTTGTTATCGCGATTGTTGTTGCCTTGCCCCGGTAGTGGTTGCGGGGGACAGGGAATCTCGCGTCCCGACGCTGGATCAATACATCGTTGCGCCGCGACCGGCGTACCGTATCCTTGAATCAAAACGAGCGCCGACAAGATGACGGCAAAAACGATCAGACGGAAAATTGGGTTCAACATTTTCTCCTCCTAACTCGGACAAGCCGAAACCAACTTTGGACGCGGAGATACGCGGAAAAATCAGATCAGGGATTCATGCAATCCGTTCTTTCCGCGTAAATCCGCGTCCCAAAAATCTTTGCTTTTCGCTTCGCGCAAACATTTCACTCGTAAGGTACTATTTCTTTTTCTTCATTCCGATCACTATCGCGGCGAGCAGAGCCAATCCAATCACTGCCGCACCGATTACCAACGCAATCGGAAAAATATTTTCAATTGATGAACTAGACGCGGGTGACGATGATGGAGATTGCGTTAAGGTAGTTTTGCAATTGGCGGCATTCGGCGTCGCCGCGCATTCCGTCGTCCACACGCCGCCGCCATCTACCGAACGCGACTGCGCTTGATCGAACTGCGGGGCGTTGTACGATTTTTCATCCGCGAGTTGATTATCGGCAGTCAAGAGTTGCACTGCGCCGCCGTTATCGTTCAACGCGATTTTGGTTTCGCTCTGCGGGAATAATTTGAACGCGCGCGCGGCAATCGTTGTGTTCGCCGGAATCACATAGCCCTGCGCAGAATTACCGACCGCGTGTTGTAATTGCCAGCCGCTAATGTCCACTGGCAGATTGGTTGGATTGTACAGTTCGATATATTCCGCGCCGGCTTTTGGTTTGGGCATGAATTCATTGAGAAGAACTTTCGGATCCAACACCTTCGGCAGCGACAGTTGAAATTGAGATTGATCCTGCGACTGCGGTTGTTGCGGTTGAGATTGCGCTGGCGGCTGATTTTGCGACGATGGCGGCTGATTTTGCGATGGCGGTTGCTGTGGTGGCGCTGAAGATGGCGCATTGAGCGCAACCGCGCGTTGTGCGCCATCGACAAATTGTCCACATTGCGCGAACAGATTATAGTAAAACCCTATCAGGGTGTCACCTTTGTTGTTTTCTTTCAATTTTTGGAACGTTGGTTCGGCAGATGAACCCAGCACTGAAACCTGAGGAGGAGAAGTGTCGAATTTTCCATAGTTGAAATCCTTGCCATGGTAGTGTTCTCCGTACTGCAGCCACACCGTTATCGCGTTGCTGACCGACCAATTGAATGTCACTGCATCGCCCAAGTTTATTGTCATCGGTGATACGTTGAAATAATTAATGACGGGCGAGTTGGTGCAATCGGGTTCTTTGGGAGGTTGAGTCCACTCTGAGCCGGAAACAGTCAAGGATGCCACTGCATCCAATGGCGAACAGATTGCGTGGAGGGTCGCAATGACAGTGTCATTCTGAACGTTGAACTTCACGTCTTGTTTGCCCGTTAAGGATACCACGCCACCAAATTGTTCGCTTGTTTTCTTGAAACCGAAATTAACACTCTGAGCATTACTCACTTTCCATTCGAACGACACTCCGGTAGGGGGATTTGGCGTTGCAATAAAGAAATCAATCGTCGGCTTGACGATGCACAAGTCTCCGATTTTTGGCTGTGGCAGTGAGTTGTTGTCTGGGTTTCCTTGTCCTTGTTGCGGACACGGGATAGGGATCACGCGTCCCGATGCTGGATCAATGCATTGCGCCGCGACCGGTGCGCTTGTTCCGAAGAACAATAGCAAAAACGCGAACGCGAAAAGTAGCGCGCCCAGAAAATCCACGCGCGAAATTGTTTTCAACATTTTCTCCTCCTTGGAGAGTACGTGAGCGTGCAAGTATGTACCTCACTCACAAACTCGCACACCCACACACACACTCACTCCTCAAACGTCACTTCCAGATATTTGCCTAACTGCACTTCAACGGCACCCGACAGGCGACCGCGCCCGGGAACATTCGCAGAATAAGTTTGACGACCCGGCGGCAAAAAGACGATCGTTCTTCCGCTGGGCGGGACGCGATAAAGTTTCGCGCCAATATCAATTTCCAATTCCTGAACGTAACGATTCGTCAAGACCAAGACCAAACCGCCCATGCCCGCCGGTATCGGTTCCAAATTGCTGATCGGAGGCAATGCGGTCTTCGTCGCGAGCGCAACCGGAGTTGGAGGCGCGGCAATCGCGAATTGCGTTTGCGCCGCGCTTAATTTTTCATCGCCCCATTCCACCGGCGGATAATCGCCATAGATTTTGCGCCGATTCGTTCCGTCTGCATTCATCGCCCAAATATCCCAACTACCGGCTTCGGGTGAACGATAAAAAATCTCACGACCGTTCGGCGACCATATTCCATCCACATGCAATTGATTTCCCGACGTGAGTTGCTTTTTCCCCGTCCCATCCGCATTGACGGAAAAAATTTGTTTGATATTATTCGCGTCGGCTTGATACAAGATTTGCTTTCCATCCGGCGACCAGGCCGGCATTCCGCCGGTATCATCCGTAATGCGCGCTGGCTCGCCGCCCTCCGCGTTGACGCGATAAATTCCACACGTCGAACCAACGCACGTATTGAATGCAATTGTCTTTCCATCGGGCGACCAGGTCGGATTGTTGCCAACCGTGAGCGTGCGCAGTTGAGTGCCATCGGGCGCAACAACGTTGATAAAGACGTTGCCGGAAATTGTTGCGCCGACGACTCCAACTTTGGACCACGCGGCTTTCTGAACGACAATCGCGCCGGCTTTTAATCCTGAGCGATCCGCAAACACAATCCATTTGCCATCGCGCGACCACTCCGGCACCGCCGCGCCAGTCGTGGAAACGATTCGCGTCCGATTTGCGCCGTCGCTGTTCGCAACATAGATTCCGTCGGCGAATTCAAAAACAATTTTCGATCCATCCGGCGAAAACGAAGGCGACGCGCCCAAATCAATTATTTTTTTCGCGGCAGTGCCATCGGCATTCGCGATCCAGATGTGCGTTTTCTCGGCTTGATCGCAAGTGCCATCACATTGGCTGAACGCGATCAGAAATTTCGGCGCGGGTGGCGCGGGCGAAAATGTCGCGAGTGGAGATGAGGTTTGTGCAGCAGATGGAGATGGAGCGGCGGGTTGATTAGTTCGAATAGGCGCGCTCGTTGCGGGCGGCGCGGGCGCGCGCTGATCACAAGCGACGAGGATCGCGAGTGGAACAATAATTGCGAGCGTCGTGATTCTCCTAGACATTTCTCCCCCCTTTTGAACAATGTCTGCTTAGAAAATCCACCGCTGCGTTCGCGAATCATCTAGCGCGAACGATATCGCAATTTTTGCAAATGAATAATTGATGTTACGCACGCGCTTATTTCACCGCTGAGAACGCCGAGTGCGCTGAGAGAAAATTTTTGAATTCTCTGCGTTCGGAGTTTACCCTGAGTGTAACGAAGGGCGCTCTCGGCGGTGAATTCTGCGTAAGATGAGTTAGTTACTGATGCTACGCACTGTCATTCTGAACGAAGTGAAGAATCTTGTTGTTCCAACAGAAATCTTGCCAACTGAAGAGAATTTGCATGCTTTTGATGCAACAAGACCCTTCGCGGAGTTTACAGTGAGCGAAGCGAATCTGCTCAGGGTGACAAAGGGTGCGTAAGGTGAGTTAGTTAGATAGTAATGTATTCTGCGATTTTGTCAATACCAAAATCATTCCTAATCTCTGAACAGCATTTCAACTTTATTTGTCGCGACGCGCGCCGCGCCGGCTTCAATTAATTTGCTCACCATCGGCAGCGCGTCAATCGCGCCCGCCACTTTGATTTGCGCGCGTGAGAGTGTCCGCCACAACAGGCGCACGTCATTGTACGTCGCGTCACCCGCAAACCCCGACGACGTTTGCACAAACGCCGCGCCGGCGGCTTCCGCGATTTGGCACGCGCGCGTTTTTTCGTCGTCGTTCAAGTCCGGCGTTTCGATAATCACGGTCACGTCATGCCCGCGCGCCGTTTTCACGACCGCGCTAATATCATTTTTCACCGCGAGATCATCCGCATCGCGCAGCGCGCCGATGTTCAACATCATCGCGATTTCGTCCGCGCCGCGCGTCAACGCGTCCTGCGTCTCGAACATTTTCGCCGCCGTCGTCATTCCACCGAGTGGAAACGCGATGACCGCGCCGATTTTGACGCGCGTCTCTTTCAAATTTTTTTTCGCGGTCTCGATGTAATGCGGCTTGACGTAGACTGCCGCGAGTTCTGCGCGCGCGGCAATCGCGCACCCGCGTTCAATTTCTGCGCGCGCCAATTGCGCTTCGACGAGCCACGATTCGATTTTGGAAGCAAGGGGCTGAGGCATCAGAAAAGATCTTACCACCGAGGCACGGAGAACACAGAGATAATTTTTTCTCTGCGCCCTCTGTGTCTCTGCGGTGAATATATTTATTTTATTTCCGGTCCCTTTGTCCAGTCGTATCCAATTTTCGGGTCATCGTGCGGAAGGCGACCTTCATCACTGGCATCGTACAGTTGCGAGGTGATATAAAACAAATGCGCGGGCCCTTGCAATATTTTGTAACCATGCGCGACGCCGGGTGGAACCTTGATCACTTGCGCGTCGTACGGCTCACCCAAAAAATATTCCTCCAATTTTCCAAAGGTCGGCGAATCTTTCCGCAGATCGTACAACGCGACCTTGACCGCGCCAATCGCGACGTACCACCAATCAGTTTGTCTTTGGTGAATGTGCCACGCCTTTGCCGCGCCGGTATGCGTCATCGTGTGACTCCACTGCGCGAAACCTTCTTTGAAAAAATCATCCGTCGTGCGAATCACTTCGCGAAAAAATCCGCGTTCATCTGAATGCGTTACCAAAGTTTTGATTTCAACGCCGTGAATCATACTTCCTCCATTGGATTACGGAGTAGATTATACAATAATCGTTCCGCTGTGTCATTGCGACCCTGAACGAAGTGAAGGGGAAGCAATCCCCAAGCCACAATGTGGAGATTGCTTCGGCAAAGACCGCGCCTCGCAATGACCAACACAGTTCGCTTTGCCCTTCTCTCCCGACTATGCTATAGTTTCGCGCGTGCGCGCATTCACCATTTCCCAATCACGTCGCGATCATTTCATCGCCGCCGCGATTTTTCTTTTCACCTTCACGATTTATCTCCGCACGCTCGCGCCGTCGGTTGTGTTTCTATTTGACGACACACTCGATTTTCAATATTCGATTCCGCGTTTAGGTATCGCGCATCAAACGGGTTATCCACTCTACACTCTGCTCGGAAAAATTTTTACCGCGCTCGTTCCGCTCAACGATGCCGCGTTCCGGCTCAATCTTTTTTCCGCGCTGTGCGCCGCGTTCGCCGC
>JACQEA010000054.1 GCA_016200825.1 Chloroflexota bacterium
ACGACGGCGTACAATATCGCGAAAACGGGATTAGTGGTGTTGAGCAAATCCATCGCGCGCAGTGAAGGACGCTACGGCATTCGCTGCAATCTCGTCAATCCCGGTTATATTGAAACGGACGCGACCACTGAAACGGATCGCCGCGAATTGCCGAGCTTAATTCCGCTGGGATCACTCGGTTCGGTAGACGATATCGCGCAAGCGGTTGCGTATTTGATTTCACCGCAGGCGCGCTATATCACGGGCGCGGTCTTGAATGTGCATGGTGGATTGTGGGTGTGACGCGAATAGAAACGAATGCTCGAATAAAAAAACGCGGGGCGCGAAACCCCGCGTTTTTTCTTTGATGTCCGATTCTACTTGACGAGTGTTGCGGGATCAACGCCCGCTTTTTTCAACAGACCGCCAAAGGGTTTATAGTAGTCGTTGGTGATTTTGATGAACCCTTCGATCGAGTAAAGTTTGCGCAAAAAATCATTGGTGTCAGGATTCGCCGCGATAGCGAGCAACGCTTCAGTCGTCAGGTCCTTGATTTTCTTGTCGAGATCCTTGATGTACTGCACTCCGTCGTTCGGGATGTTATCGGTAATATAGAACGCTTCCGTCTTGTCGAGTATGTCCGGAAATGTTTTTTGCAGTCCAACGTTCGGGACGGTGCGGACATCCACGTAAGTCGCGCCGGCATCGCAATCGCCCTTGTAGACGGCAATCGCTACGTTGTTGTGTGAACCGGCGAACTGTGTCGCTTTGAAATCCTTATCCGGGTCAATCCCATTCGCTTTCAGAACGATGCGCGGAATGATCGTGCCGGAGGTGGAAGTAGGATCGCCAAAACAAAAAGTCTTTCCTCTCAAATCCGCAATCTTTTTTATTCCCGCCGCTTTATTCGCGATGAACTGACCCTGATAATAATCCTGCAACTTGCCGGTGGTTACATCCGTTCGAAGGTTGACGAGCACGGTCTCTATACCGTACTTTTCCTGCGCCAGAAGTACGGAAAAAGTGTTGAGGAATCCGACCTGCGCTTTACCGGCTCCCATGCTTTCAATAGATGCGCTATAGGATGTGCCGACTTCGATTCTGTAAGTCAAGCCGGTCATTTGGGTCATGCAATCAGCCAGGGTTGTGCCAGCTTTGGTTATAAGACCGGTATCACCTGCCGGTACGAAAGTAATGGTGAGTGGTTTATCCGGCGACCCCAATCCGCCGGCCGCGGGCGTAAACGCCGATGGCAGTTTGGCACAAGCAGTCGGCGATGAAATAGGCGTATCCGGTGCTGGCTGGATTCTTGTCGCATTCGACGGAACGGACAACGGAGTCGGCGTCGCTGGCGCGCACGAGTTGATTAAGACTATCGCGAATAACAGAAACATATTGTGATCATGGTTTTTCATTTGGCTTCTCCAAGTTTTTATTTTTGAGAATTACGGCACAAATTTATTCGTGGATGATTTGTTGAGATCAATATCGGCTTTGATGAATCCCGCCTCTTTCATAAATTTGACCGACGCCGCCCAATCGGCGGGATCCACATAGCCCAAGCGCGGACTGCGCCACAACGCGACGGATGCATTCAACACCGCTTTGCTCGAACTCAAATTTTCTCCGCCTGCCTCGGGCAACGCGGCGATGGTAATATTTAACGCCTCATCTGGATTCGTGATCGTGTCTTGGACGCCGCGCAAAAATGCCGCCACCACGCGTTGAACGAGTTGCGATTTATCGTTCGCGGTTTTTTCGTTCGTCACCAAACCGATCCCCACCAATTTGCTGTAGTCGGAAACTTGAATCACGTTCAAATCTTTGCCCGCCAATTTCAGTACGACTGGTTCATTGTTAGAGTAACCGGCGGCGGCATCAATCGTGCCTTGCGTTAACGCGGCAATTTGATTGAATCCAACATCTTGCGCCTTGATCTGTTCCTCTTTGATTCCCGTTTCGAACAAGAGCGCGCGCCATCCGGTGTACGTCGCGCCAAAAAAGCCGGGCAAGCCCACGCGCTTGCCGATCAAATCGTTCGGCGTTTTGATATTTTTTTCTTTCAACGAGAAAATCGCGATCGGAAATGCGTTGTACCAATTCGCGACGTACACCAGCGGCGCATTTTGCGCGCGCGCTTGAATCACTTGATCGCCGCCGAGCAATGCGAAATCGGCTTGCCCTGCGCCAACCAATTTGATTCCGTCCACTTCGAACCCATAATTGTATTTCATCTTTACGCCCGCGGCGGCGAGATAACCTTTTTTCTCCGCCACATACCACGGCGCGAATTGAACGTGCGGAATATAGCCCATCACGATACTGACTTCCACCGGCGCTTCGGCGCTCTTTACCGGTGCCGCCGGTGAACTCGCCGCGCACGCGGACGCAAACAATCCAAGCAGCGCGATGGACACGCGCATCAAGTCTTTCATTTTTCCCTCCGATTGGGTATTGAAATTTTTTCGATCACGACTACCAGCCCGTACAACACTAATGCCATCGCCGCAAGCACGACCACCGTCGCGAACACGAGCGGCGTATTCAAATTGCCGCGCGAAAAATTCAACAAAAATCCTAAACCGCGATCTGCCCACAATAATTCCACGACCGTGACGCCGACGACCGACAAAGTAATTCCCACGCGCACGCCGCCTAAAAAAATTGGCAACGCGGCGGGAATTTCCAATTTCGTCAACACTTGCCACCGGCTGGCGGAATATGAATGCATCACTTGGCGATACTCATCGCGAATTCCGCGAATTCCGATCAACGTATTCACGAGCATCGGAAAAAACGCGACGAGCGCGGCGACGAGCGCGTTTTGCCAAATCCCCGTGCCGATCCAAATGATAATCAGCGGACCCAGCGCGACCAACGGCACGGCTTGCGACGCAACGAGGTACGGCGAAATAATTTTTTCGACCAGCGGCGATTTCGCGAGCGCATAGCCGCTCACCGATGCAAAACCAAACGCGATACTAAACCCAATGCCGACTTGAAAAAGTGATATGCTCAAATGGCGCGGCAAAATTCCGTTCTGCCAATTCTCGATCAAGCTATTCAACACCGCGCCCGGCGAGGGTAACAGAAATTCGGGATATTGATTGAGCGCGATGATGGCTTGCCAGACCGCGAGAAAAAGCGCGAGCGCGAGTGGAATTGAAAGCCACGTCCAATAATTTTGCCACCGACGCGGCGCGTTTTTATTTGCTTGCCATTCGAGCGGCGAAATAATTTCTTGATTCATTGCGTTTGTCCGTTCAAATGCAACGCGTGCCGAACTTTTTTCACTAACTCGGCATAGCGCGGCGTTTCGCGCGTCGCGGTATTGCGCGGGCGCGGCAGATCAATCGGCAGGATTTGTTCCACGCGCCCCGGTCGCCGCGAAAAAACCGCGACGCGATCCGATAACATCACCGCTTCACCGATGCTATGCGTTACAAACAAAATCGTGACGCGCTCGCGTTCCCAAATTTCTAACAGCGATTCGCCTAGACGCTCGCGCGTCATTTCATCCAGCGCGCCAAACGGTTCATCCATCAACAAAATCTTGGGCCGATACGCGAGCGCGCGCGCAATCGCGACTTGTTGTTGCATCCCCGCCGAAAGTTCGCGCGGATAGCGCGCGCGAAAATCGGTGAGCCGAATCAATTCGAGCAATTCTTGAACGCGCGCCGCGCGTTCCGCACGCGCATAGCCCATCAACTCCAGCGGCAATTCGATATTGCGCGCGATGGTTCGCCATTCCATCAAAGTTGGCGCTTGAAAGACAATCGCCATTTCATGCGCGCGCCGCGCGTCGTCGGGACGAAGGCTGTCAATCAACACGCGTCCCGCGCTCGGCGCCAAAAGATCGCCGATGATTTTCAACAAAGTCGTTTTGCCGCAACCCGATGGACCGATTAGCGAAATGAATTCGCCCGGCTGAACGCCAAGCGAAACATTGCGCAACGCGGTCACGCCATCAGTGAGCGCGCCATAATGTTTGTGGACAGATTCGATCTGAATGAAGGAATTGTTCGCCATTTTCAAAATAAAAATGCCCCGCAAAAAATTTTCGGGGCAGGACAAGCGCGCCCGCAATACAAACCCCAAGTTCCAAACAAGAACTTGCGGCAGGCAAATGCAGACGACGCGCACGCTCGCGCGCGTAGCGCTTTCACTTTCTTTCATCCGGACTGTACCGTCGGCTTCGGAATTGCACCGAATCATGCCTTGCGGCTCGCGGGCTTGACCGCCGATCGGGAATTGTGCCGCGCGTTTACGCGGAACTCACCCTGCCCCGAAAGTTTTATTTATTCACCTTACGCATTGTCATTCTGAACGAAGTGAAGAATCTTGTTTTTCCAATAGAAATCTGATTGCAATTGGAGCAACAAGACCCTTCGCTCCGCTCAGGGTGACCGTCAGTGCGTAAGGTGAGTTATTTAATTGTGCTTGCAGTATACCTCAA
>JACQEA010000424.1 GCA_016200825.1 Chloroflexota bacterium
GAATTTTCGCGGATGCGATCAAAAACCACAATCGTATCATGCACCGAGAAACCGATCACGGTCAAAAGCGCGGTGAGAAAAAGCGCATCCACTTCCCAACCGAACGCGAGACCGAAAATCGCCGCCGTCCCCAAAACAACCAACACATCATGCACCATCGCGATGATCGCGCAAACGCCGTAGCGAAATGGTTGCGGCACGCGGCGAAATGCCCACGTAATGTAAAGCAAAATTCCAATCGCCGCGACGGTGACCGCGATTCCCGCGCGTTGTGTCACTTCGGTGCCAACCGCAGGTCCAACTGTTTCCGCGCGTTGTTCGGTGAAATCGCCGATGCGCGCGCGCAACGCATTTTCGATATTGACTTTTTCTTCCGGCTTGAGTTCTTTCGTCCGAATAATCAACGAGTCGTTGCCTGCGGGTTGGACATGCACATCGTTCGCGCTCAAACCAAAATCGCCAAAGACGCGCACCACATCATCGGTCTTGAACGATTGCGCTTGCGCGAATTTCAATTCCAAAAGTGTGCCGCCGGTGAAATCAATCGCGAGGCGGAAGGGCGCACCGGTTTGCGCCCAGGTGATGCCGATGGCAATGAGACCGGGAATAATGACGAGGAGCGATAAAGCAAAATACCAATACCGTTTGCTGACGATATTCAGCACAAGTCCTCCGTATCAGCGTTTACTAATTCCGAACAACCACAAATTATCAGTGATACCCAGATCAATCACGAGACGCAAAAACGTGCGCGTCACGGTGATCGCGGTGAACAAACTCATCAACACACCGATCGCGAGCGTTAACGCAAAGCCCGCGACGATGCTCGCGCCAAAGTTCGTGCCGAACCAAAAAAGAATCGCGCAGGTGATTAGCGTGGAACTATTCGAATCGCGAATCGAGGGCCACGCGCGCGCAAAGCCGGTTTCAATCGCCAGCACCAGCGTGCGACCCGCGCGCAATTCTTCTTTCATGCGTTCGAAAATCAAAATATTCGCGTCCACCGCCAGACCGACGGACAAAATAAATCCCGCGATGCCCGGTAAAGTAAGAGTGACGAAAGAAAAGAACGGCGGAATTCCAAATTTGTAAATCGCGAACACGATCATCGTATAAATCATTAGCGCGAGATCGGCAAGCAAGCCGGGCAAGCGATAGTACAGCAACATGAATAAAGTAACGATCAGCAAACCAACCGCGCCCGCGGTCAGACTTTTCTGGACGGAATCGCGGCCGAGCGTGGGACCTACCGTCCGCGATTGAATTACTTTGAGCGGGATAGGCAACGAACCGTACTTTAATTGCACCACAAGCCGATTAGCTTCTTCAATTGTAAAACGTCCTTCGATGATGCCGCTGCCGCCGGTGATCGCGCTGCGAATAACGGGCGAAGAGATAACCGTCTTGTCAATTGTGATCGCGAGAAATTTTCCGACGTTCTTGCTGGTGTAATCGGCAAAAATTTTCGCGCCGTCATCGTCGAGCGAGAATTGTATGTACGGTTGATTGGTGGTTTGACTGAACGCGACACTAGCGGTTCGCAAATTTTTTCCGCTCATCACCGTGCGAAAAGACGCGAGCGTCGGCGTTAGAGTCGCGGTGGGAGAAATGTTCGCGGTAGAAGAAATTGTCGGCGACGCGGCAATCGTCGCGGTTGCGAGAATCGTTGGTGAAACGGAGAGTGGCGTGGGTGTGGCTTGACCCGGGACAAAGACGGTAGAAAGACCGGTCGTCGCGACTTTTTGTCCTTCGGTTAATCCGGTATCACCGGCATCAATAAATTCCAAGAGTCCTGTGTTGCCAAAAGTCCGAATCGCTTCGTCCGGATTGTTAATCCCCGGCAATTCGACAATGATACGACATTTGCCTTGTCGTTGAATAACCGGTTCGGCAACGCCCAAACCGTTGATGCGATTTTCCACAATCGCTTTCGCGGCTTCCATCGAATCATCCGCGACCGATTGACAATCCGGCACGTCGGCTTCGAGTTGAACTTGGAGACCGCCTTGCAAATCCAAACCTTCGTGGACTTTGACCTCGCGTTTGAATGGACCTAGATTGAGACCGGGGTTTTCGGGCTGATCGATCCACCCGGTAATGAGCGCAATAAAAATAATGATGACAAGCAGAAAATAATTGCGTTCGCGCATCCACATTCCTTTGGCACAGTTTTGATCTCACGCGTGCAAACTCGGCGGATTATAACTGATGTGATGGAAAGAGGCAAATAATCATTTTCATTTTTTCTTCTGTGCATTTCTGTGGCTGATTCTTATTCAAGCACCGCGAGCGTTTTGCGCGCCAACGCGAGCGCGTCTGCGCGCGATTTCACTTCACCCGCGGCTTGCGCCTCGCGAATAACTTCGAGTAATTTTCCGATCTGTGGTCCCGCCGCGAGTTTTAATTCCTCCATTAACTCGCGACCATTTACCAATTGCGGCGGCGCAATCACGGCATCTTGCGCGCGATAATACCGATCCAGCAATTGTGACAACGTCGCGCGAATTTCCGCGTCCGCAACGGGATCGATCACGCTGCGTTTGCCGCGCTGATCCGCCAACGATAACGCGCAGACATCAATGCCAACTCCTTCGGCCGCGCGAAAAAATCGGTACGCCGCGCGATTCGTAAACGCGTTTTCGGAGAGCAGTAACGGGCGCAAATGATGCCGCACGGTTTGCGTCACAATTTCGATTTCGGCATTGCTAAATTTCATTCGCCGCAATATCGTCTCTACAATTTCCGCGCCGCGCGTATCGTGCGCGTAAAAATGAATTTGTCCCGCGTCGCCAATCGTCCGCGTGGCGGGCTTGCCCACATCGTGCAAGAGCGCAGAGAGTCGCAACAACGCGCCGCGCGTTTGACTTGCAGAAATTTTTTCGGAAAAGTGTAAATTCAATTGCCAAACGAATTCACCGTTTGCTACACTCGTATAACTACCGGCTTGGAGACTCACCAATTCCGAAACTACATGCAAGGTGTGTTCGAACACATCAAATTCGTGCGGCGGAGATTGCGTTACACCTTTGAGCGCGATGACTTCGGGGAAGAGCGCGCCTAACATTTTCATTTGATCTATGCGGTGAAGAACGGACGTGAGCGATGGCAAATTCAGAATCCTCATCCATTCATCGCGCGCGCGTTCCATCACCGCAACCGCGAGCAAACCCGCGTCGTGTTCCATCTGTGTCTCAGTGCCGGATTCAATTGTAAAATCCAATTCCCCCGCCAAACGAATCGCGCGGAGCAGACGCACCGGATCGTGTTTGAATACGTCGGCTGAAACCGCGCGAATTTTTCGCGCGCGCAAATCACTCGCGCCGTCAAATGGATCGATCAGATCGCGCGCGTCGCGTAGTTGCGCGGCGATTTGATCGGCATCCGAGCTCAGTTGATCGACGCGGCGCGCCATCGCGTTGATGGTAAAATCGCGCGCGGCAAGATCCGCGCGCACATCCCCGCGCAAGTCTGCAAAATCCACGTACTG
This sequence comes from Chloroflexota bacterium, assembly GCA_016200825.1. Taxonomy (GTDB): domain Bacteria; phylum Chloroflexota; class Anaerolineae; order UBA4142; family UBA4142; genus JACQEA01. Next base: position 3,488 of record JACQEA010000424.1, read on the forward strand.
ATCCTCGAACAAAACGCGCGCGACGCCGCGCGACGCGTCCATCAAATAAAACGCGCCGCCCTGCGCATCCGCGAACGCGCGCGCCAACGCAATCGCATCGCCGCGAATCGCGAGATCGAGATCGTTGCCGATCGCGCGGCGCAACAATTGATCGCGGATAAATCCGCCAACTAAAAACGCTTCGGCTTTTTGCTCGCGCAAAAAGCGCGCGACACGCGTGAGAATTTTCATGGGTTAGATTTATAAACCTCCCGCCAAAATAATCGCGGGAGGTTGTTCAGGTTTTCCTTTTTAATTTCGCTTTGTTCACAAAAATTATCAGCGGTTCTTCTTTGGGTCGCTGATACTTGGACGCTTGCCGCGCTTGGCGCGGCGTTTCGCCTACGCCGCTGACTTGATTCCGCACGACGGCAATCCACAAGCCTGCGTACGGCGCAAGATCAATTTTATTCCAAGCAACATTCGTTGTTGCGCGATGCATTTTTATTTTTCGAGTTAGCGCGTGGTTGTGCGCGCATTCAATTTTCGTGCGATCAATTCGGCCGCTTCAGTTGGATGGCGCGCGACTTGAACATGCGCGTTTTCAAACGCGCGGATTTTTTCTTCCGCCGTGCCGGTGCCGCCCTCGATGATCGCGCCCGCGTGTCCCATCCGTTTGCCCGGCGGCGCGGTTTGACCCGCGACAAACGCGACGACCGGTTTGGTTATTTTATTTTTGATATAGTCCGCGGCTTTTTCTTCATCCGTCCCGCCGATTTCACCGATCAACACGACCGCGCGGGTCTCTGAATCTTTTTCAAACATTTCCAAACATTCGATAAATCCCAAACCGTGCACTGGATCGCCGCCGATGCCGACGCAAGTGGATTGACCGATTTTTTTTTCAGTGAGCGCGTGAATCACTTCGTACGTCAGCGTGCCACTGCGTGAAACCAAACCGACAGGACCCGGAATGCAAATAGTTCCGGGAATGATTCCAACTTTGGATTTTCCCGGCGCGATCAAACCCGGACAATTGGGCCCAATCAACTTGGTTCCATTCTCCGCGATCTTGCGCGTGACGCGAATCATATCCAACACCGGAATATTTTCGCTGATGCAGACGATCAATTCGATTCCCGCGTCTGCGGCTTCCAAAATTGCGTCCGCCGCGCCGCGACCCGGAACATAAATCACCGACGCGTTCGCGTTCGTCGCGGCGACTGCCTCCGCCATCGTGTCAAAGATCGGAACTAGAATTGTCTCGGCGCTTCCGTTGCGCGAGATTTGAAATTGCATTTTTTCGCCGCCGCGTCCAGGCCGCGTCCCGCCGACAATTTTTGTGCCGTACTCTAGCATCTGCCGCGTGTGAAACTCGCCTTCGCGTCCAGAAATTCCTTGCACAATAACTTTGGTTTTTTGATCAATCAAAATGCTCACGCGATTTTCCGATCCGAATATTTTTCGCCGCCTAATTCGCGAATCATCTTTTGAATCTTCCGCGTCCACGCTTTACTTTTCAACCCAATCTCGCGCGGGTCTAACTTCAGCGCGCGCCATTTCTTTCCCTTGGGTAACTCGGTCGTGTTCGACAAATTCAGCGCGATGTCGCCGCGCGCACACGGAATCCAAAAATCCACGCGATAACGCGCGCGCCCGTCGCGCACGGCGATTTGGCGTTCCGCGCGAATGCCCTGCTCTTTCAACGCATTCCACAGCGCATCGCCATCATCAGAAAACAAATCGTTCAATTCGGTTGCGCTGGAAAATTTTGCGCCTGTCGTCCAAATGAACAATACGCGCCGACCGACGCGGCTGGTAATCGCGCGCGGCAGAGCGATCAATTTGCCAATTTGAATTTTATAGTACGCGTCGTCCGCACGCGGGTGATCGCGATCAGTTGGAAATAAATCGCGCCGCCGCGCGAGTTCGTGACCGAGCACGGGCGCATAGTCGCGAATGCTCCACTTGTCCGCGCGAAACGCGCTCGTCAGATAAAATGCCAAATATTTCGCGCGACTAAATTGCGCGGGCGCGTGTTTGAGCGGAATGCGATACCAATGTTCCTCGCGCGCGATTTTCAGATCGCGCGCGTTGTTCATCAAAACGACGAGGACGGCATCATCGGCATCCATTTCAAAAATCTTTCACCACGAAGAACACAAAGAACACAAAGAAATATTTTTTACCCTGTGTGCTTTGTGAACTTGGTGGTTCAAAGAGTTATCCTCTCACGAATTTTCTCCGCCAGTTTTTCCAATCCTTCGCGTGATCCATTGCCGCGCCGAATTTTCGATTCGTCACGCGCGCGACCCATGCGCGACATCCCGTCATCATTCCAGCGCGGGTACAAATGAAAATGCGCGTGAAAAACATCTTGTCCGCCCGCGCGTTCGCTCGCCATCACCATACTCATTCCATCAGACTTGAGCGTGTCGCGCAACGCGTTTGCAGTAACGCGCGCAGCGCGCAACACATCGCGCGCGGCATCGTCGGGAAAATCGTACAAGTTGCGGCAATGAGTTTTCGGAACGATGAGCGCGTGTCCTTCCGGCACAGGATTCAAATCCAAAAACGCGAGCGCGCCGTCGTTCTCATAAATAATCGCGGCGGGCGCGCTCCGCGCGACGATTTTGCAAAAGATGCAGTTCGGATCAGAAAACATTTTTACCACGAAGAACACAAAGGGCACGAAGAAAAAATCTCTTCACCGCCAAGACGCCAAGGAGAACCAAAATTCTGCTTTTTCAATTCCGAATTAATTTTCGAATCCGCCGCATTTGAATTTTGAATTTAGTATTTCTTTGTGTTCTTCGTGTCCTTTGTGGTTAAAGATTTTCCAGGACACGCGAAAGAACATCAATCGCGCGTTCGTACTCTTGCAAATCCAAATGTTCATTCGGCGTGTGATCGAGCGTTGAATCACCCGGACCGTACGCGACGATTGGACATTTCCAAATCGGACCGACGATGTTCATATCCGCCGTTCCAGTTTTCAGCGTGAACGCGGGCGCGCCGCCTTCCGCGCGAATCGCGCCGAGGAACGCGCGCACGAGCGCATTATTTTTTTCTGCGCGGAACGGCTCTTCTTCGCTCGAAAATTCCACGCGCGCGCCGTTAACGAATTGCCCGATTTCTTTTTCAACATCACCAATCGTCAATCCAACCGGCACGCGCACGCCGATTCGCATCATCACGCGATCAACGAATCCGTCGTCATCCGTTCGCACGTACCGCAACGATGGATCGAGTTTATCCACGGCGCGCGTTTTATCGCGATTAAATTCTGCCGCGTACTCCGTCACGCGATTCCAAAACTCGACCGCCTCTTCCGTCGCCGCGCGCGAATTGCTCGCGGTGTGCGTCATGGCTTTTTCTAATTTGTAATCAACGAGCACGCGCCCTTTGTAGCCCAGCGTGATGCGATCCCAGCCGCTCGGCTCGCCGATGATGCAAAATTCGGGCGCGTACTGTGTGACAGCAAAGCGCGCGCCTTTCGATGTCGCACATTCTTCTTCGACCGCGCCGATGACGACAAAACGAACGTCATCGCGTTTTCCAACGCGTGCGCACGCAGAAACAAATGTCGCAAGACAACCCTTTGCATCCACCGCGCCGCGGCCAAATAATTTTCCAGCCTCAACGCGTGGTTCGATAAATCCCTGAAACGTGTCAATGTGTCCGAGCAAAACAATTTCGCGCGCGCCCTCGCCGAAAATTCCAACTGCGTTTCCCGCATCGTCCACATACGCGCGAAATCCCAACGCGTTCATCTGCGCGACGAGATAATTTACCGCGTCTAGTTCCTTTTGCGACGGGCTGTAAATGGAGACAAGACCTTGTAGAAGCGCGACTGCGTCCATCAGCGTAGAAATTCCAGAACTCGTTTCTTGAATAGTTCCAAGTCGCCCAGCCGCGTCCGCAAGAATTCGTGAACTATTTTGTCGTCTACATTTGAATAAACATGCACTAGCCGATTGCGAAAACCCGCCATCTTCTCAAGCGTTCGCGTGAAATCCTCTGGGAAGAGTTTGTTCTCGCCCAGAACGC
>JACQEA010000055.1 GCA_016200825.1 Chloroflexota bacterium
GGGATGAGCGAAAAATTAGGACCGCGTACGTTTGGTAATCGCGAAGAGTTGGTATTTTTAGGGCGCGAAATTTCGGAACAACGCAATTACAGTGAACAGGTGGCGGAACAAATTGATGATGAAGTGAAACGCCTCATCAATGTGGCGTACACGAAAACGCGCGAAGTTCTCACGACCTATCGCGATAAATTGGACGCGGTGGTGAATCGGCTGATCCAACAAGAGACGATTGAGGCGACGGAGTTTGAAGCGATTTTTGGCGAGACGCCGAAACTCGCGGCGATTCCTGTGCCCGTGCCAGTGTAATTTTTCACTCAGGCATCCGGATTGAAAACGTTTGAGATCATCAGTGAGATTTCCAAAGTCCAAGTCATTGCCGTCAGTCGCGCGATTCGAGATTTGCCACGCCTGCGAAAACAGTATGGTCGAGGGCGATGGCGCAAACTCAAAGGCATTGCACTGATTCGTCTCCAAAATGGGACCATCCGGAATGCAGAAATCCATTGGTATGAAGCGCAAGGAATTGGCAAGAAAGAATTCAAACGGAAAAGGTACCTTGATTAAAGGCACCACTGCGCGCGGACAGCTAATCACTCGGTTTGCCATCTGCGTTGACAATGCGGAATATCCGGCCGCATTAGAGTTGCACAAAATCTATCGTGTGCTGCCGGATGCGCAGGCAGAGAAAGACGGCGACATGCGTGTTATAGACGAAAGCGGAGAGGACTATCTTTATCCTTCCGGTTTCTTTATGATGCTTGCACTGACGCCAAAGACGACGCGAACCTTGAGTCAGTCCTTTGCGCGCAAGTTACAACTGGCATGAACCGAATGATCAATGATTCAGAAATGGCGAGTAGTGATCTCGCCATCCGTACGGCTGGGAGGCACATCGTTGTCGCCTAGCCGTTTCTTTTTCCGCGAAGAAAATTTTTTGAAAAATAATTTGGAGGCTGACTGATGTTAGAACTTGTCGCCGGTCTTGAGGGTGAACTCACGCAAACTGTAACGAAGGAATTAACGGCCGCGGCGTATGGCAGCGGACTCGTTGCCGCGTTCGCGACGCCGGTGATGATTGGTTTGATGGAAGGCGCGAGTGTTGAGGCGATCAAACGCGCGCTCGCGCCGGGTCAAACGAGTGTTGGAATTGAAGTGAATATCAAACATCTCGCCGCGACGCCGGTGGGAATGCAAGTGCGCGCGCGTTCAAAAGTTATCGGCGTAGAAGGTCGCCGCGTTACTTTCCAAGTGGAAGCGTGGGACGACAAGGAAAAAATCGGCGAAGGAACGCATACGCGTATGATTATGGACGACGCGAAATTTCGCGAGCGATTCGAACAAAAAATGAAAGCAATGTAAATGTAGGGGCGAGGCATTTGCCAAGAGGCGGTTCTCCATCCATTAAGATTGGAATAAACCGATCAAGATTACTAAAAATCAAGATTGGGCAAATGCCTCGCCCCTACCGGAGGGGATTTATGAATGATCTTACCGCGCGCGCATTGAATCAAGCGCAAACGCGCGGCGCGACGTACGCGGATATTCGCATCGTCACGCGCACCACGCAACGGATCGCGGTCAAGAACGGTATCGTCGCCGCGCTCGAACAAAATGAATCGCAAGGATTCGGCCCGCGCGAGATCGAGCGCGTGGTGACGCAGGCGCTCGCCATCGCCAAAGCGAGCGCGCTGACGAAAACACGCGAGATAAATCTCGGCGCGAAAATTTCTCAGCAAGCGACGTACAAAACTCCAATCGAAAAAGATCCATTCCTCGTGCCGATGCAAGCGAAAACGGATTTGCTCCTCAAAGCCGACGCGGAAATGCGCCGCGTACCCGGCATCAAAGTCGCGCGCGGCGAGATGGCATTCGTGCGCGAACAAAAAATATTCGCATCCACCGAAGGTAGTTATATCACGCAAGAGATCATCGAAAGCGGTTGCGGAATTTCCGCGCTGGCGACGAATGTGGAATCGGGTGAAGTGCAAACGCGCTCGTATCCAAATTCGGGCGGACGCAATCAGGTGACGCGCGGCTATGAATTTATTTTAGAACAAAAACTCGCGGAGAACGCGTCGCGCGTCGCGGAAGAAGCGGTCGCGTTGTTGAGCGCGGAGCAATGTCCCAGTTACGACGCGGCGACAATTATTTTGGACGGCTCGCAAGTTGCGTTGCAAGTGCACGAATCGTGCGGTCATCCGATTGAGTTGGATCGCGTTCTCGGAACAGAAGCCGCGTTCGCAGGCACATCTTTTCTCACGCCGGAAAAATTGGGCAATTATTATTACGGTTCTGAGTTTATCAACATCACGGCGGATGCGACTATTCCCGGCGGACTCGGCACGTTTGGTTTTGACGATGAGGGCGTGCCCGCGCAAAAAACCGAGATCGTAAAAAATGGTTTGTTCGTCGGTTATCTCACGAGCCGCGAGACCGCGCAAGAGTTAAAGTTGGGTCAATCGAATGGGACGATGCGCGCAGATGGTTGGAATCGTTTGCCGATTATTCGCATGACGAATGTTAGTTTATTGCCGGGGACGTGGAGCGCGGATGATTTGATCGCGTCAACGGACGACGGGATTTGGATGGAAACGAATCGTTCGTGGAGTATTGATGACAAACGATTGAATTTTCAATTTGGCACGGAGATGGGTTGGGAAATCAAAGGCGGAAAGAAAACGCGAATGCTCAAGAACGCGACGTACACCGGCATCACGCCACAATTTTGGGGATCGTGCGACGCGGTCGCGAATGAAAACGCGTGGATTGTATGGGGCACACCGAATTGCGGCAAAGGTCAACCGCCGCAAATCGCGCATACGGGTCATGGCGCCGCGCCGGCGCGGTTTCGCGGCATTCGTGTCGGAGTGATAAAATAATTTTCACCACAGAGGCACAGAGGACACAGAGATGTCATTCTGAGGAGCACATTCGCGGAGTTTATCCTGAACGGAGTGAAGGGCTCAGTGTAAACTCCGCGACGAAGAATCTTGTTATTCGAATTTGATTCAACGCCGCA
>JACQEA010000427.1 GCA_016200825.1 Chloroflexota bacterium
TACGCGCGTGTTATGGGGTACGGTGGCGAATGGAAATATCGTGACCGCGTATCCGGTCGGCGTCGCGCATGAATTGACGACGTTTTACGAAGCGGGCGGCAAAATTGGTTTGATGGGTCAAAACGGATTGATCCAAACGCTGTTGAAAATCACGCCGCCGAATTTCAGCGAGTTTCCGTTTGCCGCAAACGTGCCGTACAAAGATCTCGTGCCGCTGCCGATTCGTCCCTATTTGCATTTTGGTTACAACAGTCTCGTCGTCTTGCCGACCGTGATCGCGTTTCTCGTTCAGGTGCGGCGATTGTACGACGTGTATCTCGCCAAAGCATTCCCGAAACTTTCTGAAACGCAATTAATTCACGTGTCCGCGAAATTGGAACACGTGACGTACGCGCCCGGCGCGATTATTTTGCGGCAAGACGATTCAGCGGACAAATTTTGTTTGATCGTCAAAGGTCAAGTCGAAGTGGTCCGCCGCACGCCGCGCGGCCAGGAAATTGGGGTGACGCGTTTGGGTGAAGGGCAATATTTTGGCGAGATTGGGTTGATGCACGGCGGTAAAAATATCATGACCGTGCGCGCGGCGACGTACGTGGAGGTCGCAGAATTGAATCGCGCGGCGTTTCAAGAATTCGTCGGACGATCGGATCTGACCAAAGGAGAATTGGAACGAATGGTGCGCGATCGCGTTTTGCAAATCAAAGCGTTACAGGCGATTGGATGACGCGCGCATTTTGGTTGTGGGCGCGGATGTAGAAATCAATTATGAATCCAGAGAAAAAAACGCGCGTCTTGATTTTAGGCGGCGGCTTTGGCGGCGTGACGACCGCGCAAGCGTTGCGCCGATCATTTCCGCGCGCGGCGGAAGTTGAAATCACGCTGGTCAATCGCGATAATTATTTTGTGTTCGTACCCTTGCTCGCGTCCGCCGCAACCGGATCGTTAGAAGCGTTGCACGTCGTCGCGCCGATTCGTCAGCTTGTGCCGGGCGTTCAGTTTCGGTGCGAAGAAGTCGTTGGCATTGATTTGGACCGGCGCGTGGTGTCTACCGTCGCGTCGGCGAGCGGATCGGAACATCAATTGCGCTACGATCATCTCGTCCTCGCGTTGGGCAACGTGATCAATTTATCCAAATTGCCCGGCGCGGCGCAACACGGCAAAACGATCAAAACACTCGGCGATGCGTTCGCGATTCGCAATCATGTGCTCGCGATGTTGGAAGCCGCGGATGTGGAAACCGATCCAAATTTGCGTCGCGAGATGTTGACGTTTGTTGTCGCGGGCGGTGGTTTTTCCGGCGTCGAGATGGTGGGTGAACTGAACGATATGGTGCGCGAAGTCATCGCGCATTTTCCGGCGATTCCGCGCGAACACGCGCGCGTGATTTTGCTGCACTCGAACGCGCGCATCTTGCCGGAAATGTCGGATTCAATCGCGGAGTATGCGTTGACCGAATTGCGCCGACGCGGCGTTGAAGTGCGTTTGAATGTTCGGCTCGCGGGCGCCACGCCGCATGAAGCGGTGTTGGAAGGCGGCGGAAATATTTTAACGCGCACGCTGATCGTCGCGGTCGGCAACGCGCCGCCGCCGGTTCTGGACGCGTTGAACGTGAAAAAAGAACGCGGGAAAATCGTCGTCAACGAATTTCTGCAAACGCCGGATTATCCGAATGTGTGGGCGCTGGGCGACAACGCGATCGTTCCGAATCGCGCATCACCCACCAACGAACCGAGTCCGCCGACCGCGCAATTTGCCTTGAAAGAAGGCAAGACGCTCGCGCAAAATATCGCCGCGACGATGCGCGGTCAATCGCTCAAACCATTTGCGTTCAGTGGGTTAGGATTGTTGTGCGAGTTGGGTCACGGGGTTGGGGTCGGTGAACTGATCGCGGGAATAAAAATTCGCGGCGTGCTGGGCTGGCTGTTTTGGCGCGGCGTGTATTGGGCGCGCATGCCCAGTCTGATTCGCAAAATTCAAGTCGCGGCGGATTGGTTCTTGGATATTTTTCTACCGCGCGATTTCGCGCAAATCAATTTGGCGCGCACGCAATCCATCGGCCGCGCGCATTACGAATCTGGCGCGATCATTTATCGCAAAGGCGATACCGGCGAACAATTTTATATTATCGCGCAAGGTGAAGTCGAAGTCCTGCGCGAACGCGCGGCCGGCGCGCCGGTCGTGATCGCGCGCTTGGGCAAGAATGAATATTTCGGCGAGACCGCGCTGTTGACCGGTCGCCGGCGCAATGCCACGATCAAGTGCGCGACGCCGGTGGATGTCATTACGCTCGCGCGCGATGATTTCGCGGTGTTGGCAAATTCTTGGCTGGGTTTAGCCGAACATTTTAAATCGGGTGAGCTGAAAATTTCCGAAAGCCCGCGCGCGACGCAGTTTCATAATTCTAATCGCGACGCGGCGGAAGCGAATGGTCTGCCGCGCTTGCGTCGGCGCGAGTCGGGCGCGGAAGTTACGATTGATCGCGATATGTTCACGTTTGGTCGCTCGGCGGAAAATCAAGTGATCGTCAACGACGCGCAAGTTTCGCGCGAGCGGCACGCGTTGATTCAGCGGCGCGCGGATCAATATTGGATTGAAGATCTGAATAGTTTGAATGGGACGTGGGTGAATCGCGAACGGATTACGCAAGCGACGCGCTTACACGACAATGATGTGATCCAAATTGGCAAGACGGAGTTTGAAATCGTGACACCACAACCGCTTGAAATTGCAACGCGCGCGTTTTTTTCGCCGCGCGCGTTTCTGGTGCGCGGCAGTACGGGTGAAGAAATTATTTTATCGAGCGACGTCACCACGCTGGGCCGGCAATCCTCGAATCATGTCGTCGTGGCGGACCCGCGCGCGTCGCGGCGGCACGCGCTGATTCAACGCGAAGGCGAATTGTTTTGGATCGAAGATCTGAGCGGCGTGAATGGAACGTTCGTCAACCGCGCGCGCATCGCGGAACGCGTCCAATTGAAAGATGATGATGTGATTCAGATTGGCGAGAGTGAATTTACATTTCGGCATGTCGTCCAAAATAAAACCGAAGACGGACGAATCAGCGATATTATTCGCGGATTGGATGCCGGCGCGCCGCCGCCTAAACCCGGAACGATTACCGACGTGCTTAAGGATTTGGATCAACCCGTTCACCGCGCGGACGCGCCCAAACCCGGATCCATTACCGATATTTTGCACGGGCTGGACGATGAACCGCCCGAAAAGAAAAAACTGTAATCATCTTTATTCACAACATCCATTGGGAGTGAATATTTGAATTACTGACGCTACGCACTGTCATTCTGAATGAGCGAAGCGAGTGAAGAATCTTGTTGTTTCAAACAAATTCCTACCGCTTTTGGTGATATTTGGCTACTTTTGGAGCAACAAGACCCTTCGCTTCGCTCAGGGTGACAAAGGGTGCGGCAGTTTCTAAAATTTCTAAGAGGAGAAAATCATGGACAAGGAAAATCAACCGACGATTCCATTCGATAAAGCGTTGCCCAAAAATCCAATGGAATCCGAAAAACAAAAACCGACCATTCCCGCCACCAGCGGGCGCGCGCCGGCGCAACCGGTTGGTACTTCGCAAGCGACGGTGATTTTACCGAGCGCGAGCAAAGCCGCGCCATCGTTCGCGTGGTTGGTGTATCTCACGGGACCCAAAAGCGGACGCACCGAACCGATTGGTGATGACGCGATCACGATTGGGCGCGGGACGCAGAACAAAATCGCGCTAGAAGAAGTTGCGGTGTCACGCGAGCACGCGCGCGTCGCGCGCGATCCCGCCGCCGCGAAAAAATATTATTTAGTGGACGTGGGCAGCGCGAATGGAACGTACGTGAACGGCAAAAAAGTGGCGCGTAAAGTTTTGCAAGACGACGACCACATTCGCATCGGCGAGACCGTGCTGGTCTTTAAAATTGTCGGCAAGCCAAAAACAGAGACAAAGCCAAAGCCCGCCAAACCTAAATGAAATAAATAATTCCCGCGATTAAACGCGGGCGCGCGCTCAATAATTCACGTTTGAAAATATTTTCGGAATCCATTCGTTCGCATTCTCCGCGCGGGGGGGTGCGAACGAAATGCATTAGACCTTATTCGGAATAAAAAATCTCACCGCAAAGCATGCCCTGAGCGAAGCGAACGGGACGCAAAGAACGCCAAGAATAAAAAGAAAAGCAAGATGACAACCTTATTTTTTTCTTTGCGCACTTGGCATTCCTTCGCTATACTCAGGACAAGCTTTGGCGGTAAAAATTACACCTGCACTTGCCGCAGGTGCAAGTGTTTCGGATAAGGTCTAGACGCTGAGAATTTTCGCGTCCGTTCGTGTTTTGCGTAGACGAAATTTTTTGCGGATAACGCGAATTAAATGCGCGCGTTGAGAAATGAGAGGAGCAAAACAATGTCCGGTCAACTGATTATCGGTCAACTGAGCGATCGCGGCAAAGTGCGCGAGATCAACGAAGATAATTTGTGCGTGCTGACGCCGCCGAGTGTCGCGGGCGGAATTGACGCGTTGCTCGCGGTGATGGACGGAATCGGCGGTCATCAAGCGGGCGAAGTTGCCAGCCGCTTTGTCGCCGAGCAATTAAAGAAATTATTTAGTCCGGACAAATTTCGCGAGTGGGTCATGTATTCTCCCGACAATCCGGATTATTATTTGTTCGCGTTGAAAGAAGCGATCGAGCGCTTGAGCGACGAATTAAATCAAAAGGCATCCAGCAACGCGCAATTATTTCGCATGGGCACCACCGCGACGATTGCGCTTTTCGCGCAAGGGCAAGTTCACCTCGGTCATGTCGGCGACAGCCGCGCGTATTTATTTCACGCCGGCGCGTTGCAACAATTGACCAAAGATCACAGTTGGGTGATGGAGCAAGTCGAATTAGGAGTGCTCACGGCCGCGCAAGCCGCGGTGGATCCGCGGCGGAATCAAATCACGCGCGCGCTAGGACTCGCGAATACGGTCAAGGTGGATTTACGCCGCGAACTTTTCGGCGCGAACGACGCGGTGCTCTTATGCAGTGACGGCTTGAGCACTCTCGTCAGCAACGCCGAAATCGTTGAACACCTCCAAACTATTTCCGATCCGCAACGCGTCTGCGAAAAATTGGTCGAGCTCGCGAACACGCGCGGCGGCAATGACAACATCACCGTCATCCTCGCGCGTTCGGCGCGCGACGCGGCGATGGACGAAACGCAACGACTCGATGTTGCAAAGGATGAAGCAACTCAAATTGTCGGAGCGAAGGTTGACGCGAGCGATGATACGCCGGTGTTGAGCCGTCACGGACTGACGCAAGTGATGACGCAGATGGTTGGCAAAAGCAAGAAAAAGAAAAAATAATTCTCGATTCTTACTCGGGGTCGCACTGCGCTCAATCGTGGGACGCAGAATCCGCCACAGAAACACACTGAAAATTTCTGTGAGATTCTGTGTGGTTCTGTGGCTATCTTGTTCTCCACGATTTAATGGGGTGCTACCCTACCTTACGCGGAGCAGACCGGGTGAAACTCGTAATCGAAACGGGCGCGCAGGCGGGCGCGGAATTTGAAATCACGGATACGGTTTTCAAAATTGGGCGCGGGACGGAGAATCAATTAACCCTCTCCGATCCGGCGGTCTCGCGCAATCATTGCGAAATCCGCCAGACCCCGGACGGATTTGAATTGCGCGATCTCAAAAGCGCGAACGGCACGTTCGTCAACGAACAACGCGTCGACGCGCCTATTCTTTTGCGCGCAGGCGATCAGATCCGATTCGGTGAAACGCGCGTGATGTGTCGCGCCCGCGCGCAAGTAAAAGCCGCGCCGCCGCGCGAGAAGGTTGTGCCAACCATCGCGCCGCGCGCGCCCGCGCCAATTCCTGTGACAATTCCCACGCCGGCGCGCGGCGGTTTGCGCGTCAATCGTTGGTCGGCAATCGTTTTGATTGGGCTTGCGCTCATCGTCGCGATTATTATCGCTCCGAATTTTATCGCGCAGAATAATCCGTCGCCTACGCGCGCGTCGTCGGCCGCGCGCATTGAAACTCAAACTAATACGCCGCCGCGCGATACGCTCACACCCACCAGCGCGATTACGATCACGCGCGCGGCGCAAACGCTAACCCCGCTTGCAATCACGACCACAACTAGCGCGCCGCCTGCAACCGTTGCGCCAACGCGTTTTTTCAACATCGAGCCGCAAGTAGTGCGTCCGGCGGACAAAACAAAATTCACGCTCGAAGAACGCATCGTGTTTTCGTGGTTGCCGGTGACGACGGCATTGCGCGACAATGAATTTTATTTTGTCGAAGTGGCGCGCGACAGCGATTTTCAACGCAATCAGAAATGCTTTCGCCTAAAACGGTTTTACAAAATCGGTACGAAATCATGCGCTTGCTCGGGCAAGGCGGAATGGGCGCGGTGTATCAGGCGCGCGACCGGCACTTGAAGAATCATCTGGTCGCGATCAAAGAAAATCTCGCGGGCGACGCGCGCCAATTCGAACGCGAAGCGGAAATTTTAGTCGAGTTGCGTCATCCGAATTTGCCGCGCGTGACGGACCATTTTGTGGAACCGAACGGCGCGCAGTACTTGGTGATGGATTTTGTCGAAGGCGAAACGCTGGAGCAATCTATTTCCGCCGAGAACGCGCTGACGGAACAGGATGCCAAGCAATGGTTGGATGGAATTCTCAGCGCGGTCGCGTATTTGCATCGGCACGGCGTGATTCATCGCGATATTAAACCCGCGAATATTATTCGCCCGACGGCTGAAAATATTCGCGAGAATGCCGCGTTGATTCTGGTGGATTTTGGAATCGCAAAATTGGCAAGCCCCGGCAATATGACGACCACGAGCGCGCGCGCGGCGACGCCGGGGTTTGCCGCGCCGGAACAATATACCGGCGGCACGGACGCGCGCACCGACGTATACGCGCTCGGCGCGACGTTATTTTTTTTGCTGACGGGTAAGCCGGTGCCGGACGCGCGCGCAAGAGATTCCGTCGATCTCAAGTCGCCGCACGAAATTAACCCGGTCCTATCACCCCAAATCAGTGAAGTGGTTTTGCGCGCGTTAGCGCTCGAGCCGATTGCGCGTTATCAATCTGTAGAGGAAATGCAAGACGCGATACATGCGCCGCCATTCACGGAAATTTACGTACCACTCCAACCCAAAATCGAACCCGCACCGATCAAATTGCCCGTCCAACCGGATAGTTCGCGCGCGGACGCGCAAAATCGGAAAACGAAAAGCGGAATCGCGATTGGAATTGTCGCGCTGATCGCCGTAATCGCGCTGGTCTGTGCGATTTTGATTTTGCCGCGCGTCTTCGCGCCCGCGGTTGTCATCGCGCCGACGGCGACGCAAATCGCGATCGCGCCAACCGCGACGCGCGAAGTACCAACCTCGCCGCCGATCACAACAGTCGCGCCCACAATAACGCGAACATTGACTCCTCTGCCAACCGCGACGCGAACTGCATCGCCGCTTCCAACGAACACCCCAATTCCTGCGCCGCAATTGGCTCCGGGCGTGTACGTGACAAACATTCGCACTCTGCCGCCGAATCCTAGAAATGTAGATGCGATTAGTTTTGTCGTGACTTTTTTCAACAACGCGGGACCGCTGCGTTTCAAGTGGTGCGTGTATCTATTTCCGCGCGGTCAACCGAATACGATTGGGCAAACGTCGTGCGACGCGACGATTGATTTTCCACTTGGCACGTACGAGTATACTAGTTTGAGCACGTGGCGGTTGGGTACGGGTACGAGTTGCGTTGATTTGAACGCGCGGGTGCAGGGAATCGAAACCGATGGCAAGAAATTATTTTTCAAAACGCCGCAAGGCAGCGAGAATATTTATTTTTTAACTGTGTGTCCGTGAGAGGTTCGTCCATGAATTTTCGCGAATGAGATTTTAATATGCCTCTTCGTTCTGGCAAACTTTTGAAAAATCGTTACACCATTCTCGCGGCGCTTGCGCCGGGCGGGTTCAGCCGCGTCTATCATGCGCGCGATGAAACGCGCGCGCACGAGGTCGCGATCAAGGAATTGGATTTTGCCGATGACCGCGCGGCAAAGCGTTTCTTTGGCGAATTTCAAACCATGATGTTGCTCCGTCATCCGAACATTGTCGAAGTGCACGAAATCATCGAGGATGAGGGCGGCTATTATATGGTGATGGAGTATATGGCGGGTGGTTCGTTGGCAGATGCGCTTGATCGCGGGGAAAAATTCTCGATTGAACGCGCGATTGAAATCGTCGGCACTGTTGGGCGTGCGCTCGCCTATGCTCACGCACATCGCGTGGTGCATTGCGACATCAAACCCGCGAATATTCTTTTTACCGCCGATGGCGCGGCGAAACTGGCGGATTTTGGAATCGCGCACATTTCGGAATTGTTGAAAGCATTTGCGTGGACAATGACCCCGCACAGTTTTATTGCCGGCACGGTGCAGTATATGCCGCCGGAGCAAGTGGATGGCGTGCGCGATGATCCGCGCATTGACGTGTACTCGCTGGGCGC